>CAZYQB010000007.1:6409-18642 GCA_964649595.1 uncultured Oscillospiraceae bacterium
CGCCCGATGTCACGGCAACGCCCGATGTCACGGCAACGCCCGATGTCACGGCAACACCCGATGTCACGGCAACGCCTGTTTCGATGTATCCGCGCGCGATATTTGACGGAAACCGAGTTATTATAGATGACTCAGCACTTACGCAAAGTGGACGGCTGCTGGTCGCGCTGCCTATCGGCTATGAAATTGCGCAGGGCAATGTGATTTGGACGGATGAATTCAGCGGAGGTCTGAACGGATGGACGGTAGGCTGTGAGCCGCACCCCGGCTATTTCAAGCAGGATATCGTACAGCATATAATGCAGGCCGAGTGGAGGATCGAGGGCGAAGGGTTTGAACTGTATGATGTATTCAACATGATCGAAGGTGAATACAGAAACATCATTGAATACGCACCTGAGGAAAACGGATGGGGAATGATCGAAGGAACGCCCTTCAATATGGGCTATGCTGTGTTTGACCTGTCTGTATGGGAGGATGCACCTGGTGGTCAGTATGTGGTAACATTTACATTTGAAATGCCCGACGATGTGGTAAATGCCGATGAAAAGTTGGAATTCACCGTAAGATTCAAGCTTGATGAGCCTGTGATTGAGCCGGATGCCACCGACGAACCTGAGCCGACGCAGGGATCCGAATCGACCGATGAACCGGATGCCACTGACGGACCGGATACCACCGATGAGCCCGTTGATCGTGCGTCCGGCGTGGTCATGGTGGGTCAGATGGAGGTTATGACAGTCAAGGTCAAACAGACCGGTGTGCAGCTGGCGGTGCCGATATCGTATGTGGTGGAGAATATGCGCATCTACAGCAATCATAACGATGAAGGCAAAGTAGTTCCCGTCGGAGAGGCGAGCGATAAATATAGCAGCGATATTCTCGATTATATTGATTGGCTGGAGGTCAGTGTTTCTCCGGATTCGGCGGTAGGCAGCGACTTTCCGTTCCAGATGTCCGAGCAGGGCATCGGCAAAACGGTGATTGCAGATGACGAAAACATGGGCTACGCGGTATTTGACGAGCTGACGGTCAAACGCGATCTGTCCAACGGAACGATGGCGGTTCCGCTGACTGTGCGCTGGACCGAACCGGGCAGCGATGAGGTGAATACTACTGATATCTCAGTGTTGGTCAACATCACCGGTGCAAGCGGCGGCAGCGGCGGATATGTCTCGGCAACCACGCCTCCTCAGGCGCGTGTGCTGGTAGAAAGTTTGTATACCGATCCGTCAGAGGTAAAGGCGGGCGATATATTCGATCTGATATTTCAAATACGCAATACCAGCGCTTCGCAGTATGTTCAGAATATGCGCGTGACCATCAGCTCTGAGGAGGATGTGCTTATTCCTCAGACCGGTTCAAATACGCTGTACATTGATCGGATCGATGCAAACAGCACCTATGAGCTTAGATATCCAGTGCGCGCCAATATGGAAGTGCCTGACCGTCCGATGAGAGTGGAGATCAACATAGAATATGAAGATTCTAAGGTATCCTCGCATTCTGCCAGTCAAACTCTGGTAGTTAATGTGGCACAGAACCGCCGCGTCAAGATCGATGATCCCGTACTGGATAATATGTCGCCGATGGCGGGCGACAGCGTGACCGCTTCGCTACAGGTTATCAATGAAGGACGTACCACCGTTTATAATGTGACCGTGACGGCACAGTGCGAAAATGAAAGCATGATCCTGCCGGTATCAAGCTATCTGGGCAATATGGAAGGCGGTACCTCCAAAAAGGCAGAACTGGATCTGATCCCGATCGCGGCAGGCAGCTATTTGACGACGCTTCATATTTCCTATGAGGATGCAATGGGTGTGCAGTACAACGAAACTAAGGCGGTGGAATTCTATGCCCAGGAAGAGCCTGATTATGAGGACTTCTACTATTATTATCCTGAGGACGACTATGGGGTAGACGATTACGAATCCGGAATGTCGGCACAGATGATTATGCAGATATTGCCGTGGTGGATTTATGCGTTGGGCGGAACGGTTGTGACGCTGCTGATTATCCTGATGGGCGTCAATGCGCGCAGCAACCGCAGAAAGGCACTCGAAGAAGATGAGATTGACTGATATACTCTCACAGAGCCTGAAGAATCTGCTTCGGCGCAAGCTGCGAACGCTGCTGACCATGCTGGGCGTGGTTATCGGCACGGCGGCGATCGTGGTTACCATGTCGCTGGGGGCGGGTGCTGAAAAGGCACAGATGGAGGCGCTTGAATCGACCACCAATCTCAAGCTCATACAGGTGTATCCCTTTTACGGACAGTCCTCTTCGGCAAACGGACAGAGGCGCGTTACCAAGATCACCGACAGTGTGATCAATGACCTGCGGCAGATCGAAGGCGTTGATGCGGTGACGCCCATCGTCAATGTATGGCTGGGGGCGCAGATGATCCTTACCGCCGGCAAGTATGAAAACTATACATCCATGCTTGCTGTGCTGCCAGAGGATTTTGCAAAGATACAAGACCTCAAAAGCGGACGGTATTTTACAGGCAGCACTGATCGAATGGAATTCATCATGTCGGAAATTTCCATGATGGAGTTTAGAAACCCTAAAGAGGAATACGAATGGGTGGACTATTATTCGCTGCTGTATAATGGACAGGAACTGCCGCTGCCCAATATCAACTGGCTGAGCACCAATTACGAGATGATCCTGCGCTGGGAGGACTATTCCAATGCGCAGCCGCCTGACTATCAGCCGGAGGTAACGGAAGAAACTTACAAGGCGCGCATGATGGGCATTATCGAAGCCGATATAAATGACTGGACGTTTTCCTATTACACCATCGTCAATCTCAACTGGCTCAAGAAGATTTATAAAGAAAACAGAAGCTGGTTCAAGGAAATAGGCTTTGAGCTTGATTCCTATGACAATGTGTATGTGCTGGCGAGATCGGTGGAGGACGTTGAAAGCATCATTCAGGAACTGAGTGATTACGGCGTACAGTATTCCAGCCCGCTGGAGATGGTGGCGCTGATGAAGGAACAGATCGCCACTGTGCAGGGATTTCTTGGGTTTATCGGCGCGATATCGATGCTGGTTGCGGCGCTTTCCATTGCCAATACGATGATGATGTCGATCTATGAGCGCACGCGGGAGATCGGTGTTATGAAAGTGCTCGGATGCAGGTTGAGCAATATTCGAATGCTTTTTCTGGCGGAGGCGGCGTATATTGGACTGTTCGGCGGCGGCATGGGATTGATCGCGAGCTATCTGATGAGTTACGCACTCAACAATGTGACGTGGATACGAGAGATCGTTTCAAGTTTTATGTCCGGCAGCGTGATCTTTGATACCGGAGGTGCGTCTACTTCGGTTATTTCTGCGCAGCTTGCGTGGGGAACGTGGATCGGCGTTATTGCGGTGTCAGTGCTGTCCGGTCTGTATCCGGCATATCGCGCGATGAAGCTATCTTCGCTGGCAGCCATCCGAAATTCCGATTAAGATGGTTTGCTCAAAGCCTGAATGAGCTTAATTTATTTTTTCCGCGTGCGGCAGTAAAAGTGCTGCGCGCGGATTTTTGCTGCCTTGACAAGAATGAGTTTATGCACTACAATTTATTTGTGAAAATTTGTTTACAAGAGAGTATTCGATATGAAACCATTCACTCATGAAAGGAGGGAGTGTGTGGCGCATATTTTTATAGGCAGAAAGCGGATGATGTATCTGATCGCTTTGCTGCTGAGTGCATTGATGCTTGTGTGTCCTGCAGCCTGGGCACAGCAGATCGAACAGATTACAACACAGCCGCCGATTAAAGATAGTCCGGCAGATGTTTTACAGATAAGCGCTTCAGAAACTGCTCCTTCGCAAACCGATTATTCAGGAACTATTTTGTCGGAAACCGATTTTTTTGAAAGCAATTCGCAGGAAAATACTTCGAGAACTGATCCTTCCGAAAATCATGAAAATGTATCACCTGCAGAGACCGATATGCCGCAGGTCACAAGTACGCCCCAAATTGCAGAAACGTCTCAGCCTACGGCGACTATTATGCCGGATCCTACGCCAACTTATACGCCGGAGGTCACGGCGGTTCCCGAACCGCAGGTGCATTTCAGCCGGGATTTTTCCAGCCGTTATGCCGAATACGGGGCTTCCGTCACGCTGTCCTATACCGTGAGAAATGACGGTGTGCTGCCCATTACCAATATTGTCGTGCGTGACGGTGCGGTAGGCAAGGTGGGCAGCATAAGCAAGCTTGAGCCGGGAGAGAGAAAAACAGTCAGCGCCAAGGTAAAAGTTACGAAAACCTGTACAAGCTCTCCGAGCATATCTTATGAGTACGACGCAAAGAGCTACAGTAAGCGCTGCTCAGAAAAAAGCATCTATCTTGCAGAGGTGGATGTAGAAATTGAAGTGGAAGCCGATAAAACCAATGTTGCGCCCGGTGAATATGTGACGCTGCGCCTGCGCATATGCAATGAGGGCAATGTGAACTTGTATGGGCTGCGCGTTTCCGAACCGATGCTTGGAGAAATCAGTGGAAGCATTAGTTCGCTGCCTCCGAACGAGGAGTGCGTTATTACACGCACCGTGCAGATGAAGAGTGCAGCAACCTTCTGCTTTACGGTGTCCGGCAGCAGCGATACCGGCGGCACGTTCAGCGTGCAGGCGGAGCCGATGGATATACTGGTTACGCCGGTCGCCTCGCAGATCGCACTGGAACTGCTGGTTCAGGCGGATCGAACAGAGCTTGAAGCACCCGGAGAAGTATGTTTCAGTCTGCAGCTGAACAATCTCTGCACGACGGAGCTGAGAGGAGTTTCCGTCAGCGAGCAGACGAGGGGAGAAATTCGTTCCCTGGCATTTGTGCCGACTGGAAAAATGCCGTTCATTACGCAGATATATGAAGTCAGCGAAAGTGGAACATATATTTTTAAGGCGCAGATGAGGGATTCGGTAGGCGATGAAGTGACCGTCTATTCAGTGCCCATCCATATCAGTGTACATACCGATCAGCCGCAGCAAACTCAAGCTCCGACTCAAACATCGGATAAGTCGGAACGGGATACGATAGAGGTCCCCGACGGACCGCCGTATCGGATGTCGGAGGAGGTAGCTACATTTGAAAGGCTCATCATCTGGACTGTATTTCTGCTGATCGGTGTATTGTCGCTGTGGTATATGATATCGCAGGTGCGCAGACTTATGCGGCGGCTGGCACGCAGAAGAAGAAGGCAGCGAAGCAGGAACTCCGGACGAGAGAAAAGAAGAGAAAAAACGAGAGATAAAAGACGAACGGCGAAAAAGAAAGCTGCACATGAAAAAGCAGCGGACAGAATGTGAGGGAATATAATGCTGTATGCAGGTTTTGATATCGGTGGTACCAAATGTGCGGTTACGCTGGGACGCTCCAACGGAACGGATATACAGATCCTTGAGCGTCGGGAGATTCCCACTCCGGCAACGTGGACCGAAGCAATGGAGGCAATGTTTCATCGCGTAGAGGATATGCTGGATAAATTCGGCGAAAAGCTGGATGCCTGCGGATTTAGCTGCGGCGGCCCGTTGGATGCAGTGCGAGGCGTTGTGCTGTCGCCACCCAATCTGCCCAATTGGGATCGTGTGCCTGTGACGCAGATGGCGAGCGAACGACTGGGTGTGCCGGCATTTCTTGAAAACGACGCCAATGCCTGTGCGTTGGCGGAGTGGCGCTGGGGTGCGGGACGAGGCAGCAGAAATATGGCGTTTTTGACCTTTGGAACCGGACTGGGCGCCGGTTTGATCCTCGACGGCAGACTGTATCGCGGAACCAACGGCAATGCCGGCGAGGTGGGTCATGTGCGTCTTTCTCCCTTCGGTCCGGCAGGCTATGGCAAAGAAGGATCGTTTGAAGGCTTCTGTTCGGGCAGCGGCATTGCGCAGATCGCCGTTACGCTGGGCAAGCGCGCCGTACAAAATGGTAAAAAGCCGCTGTATTATCTGGGAAGCTGGGACAGCGTGACCACCAAGCAGGTCGCTGCTGCCGCTAAAAAGGGTGACGCGACGGCAATTGAGGTGTTTCAGATATGCGGCGAAAAGCTGGGCGAGGGTCTGGCACTGATGGTGGATATCCTCAATCCCGAGAGGATCGTCATCGGCTCGGTTTTCGCGCGCTGTGAGGAGCTGATCCGTCCGGCAATGGAACGTGCGATGGCGCGCGAATGTCTCACTGCGGCGCATGAGGTGGTATCGATTGCTGCAGCAAAGCTAGGCGAGAGCATTGGTGATTATGCCGCTTTGTGCGTAGCGGAATACGGTATGGCTGAATAGTACATAGCGTGGGTGGTTATGCTGCAGATGCGCACCGCCCACGCATTCTCGTTACTTTAATGAAAAAGAGCGAATCAAGCATAGATGTATCCATGTTGTGATGTTTTGGTACCGCGCAACCAAACGAAAGTGCAAAGCGTCCAATGGGTATATGTTTGTTTGAGGTGATAGGAATATATGAAGCATATTGGATGTATAGTGATTGCGGTGATGATCTGTCTGCTGTCCGTGTTGGCGGCGGCAGAAAGCGTGCCTGCAAATCCGATGGCGCAGCCCGGATACGGTGTGATCGCTACCGTCGCACCTGCGCCGCCGTCTACGTCGAGTCCGGTACCTGTCATTGTGCAGACGCCTACTGCGGTGCCCACGCAGACGCCTACTGCGGTGCCTACGCAGACACCTACTGCGGTGCCCACGCAGACGCCCACTGCGGCGCCCACGCAGACGCCTGTGCAGGAGTCCGATGCTACCGAGATGAATGTTCCGGCGGCACCGGTGGATGACTACATAATGGACGATATTCTCAGCGAAGATATCGTTGCGCTGGTGGATGAGGAAGCAAAGGAATATCTGACCGGCAGCGGCGAAGTGATCGAAACCATTGATGGGATCCGAAATATTCTGCTGGTAGGTGTGGATGCGCGTCCGGGAGAGACCAAGTCTCGTTCTGATACGATGGTGATTCTCACTGTGGACGGCAACAAGAATGAGATCCGCATGACTTCACTGATGCGAGATATGTATGTGTCGTTGCCCGGACGCAGCAATAACCGCATCAATGCTGCATGGGTATACGGCGGACCGGAGCTGCTGTTAGCTGCTATTGAAGAAAATTTCGGATTGAAGATCGAGGATTATGTGGCGGTCGATCTGCGAGTGCTGATCGACATTGTGGACGAGCTGGGCGGACTTACGCTTACGGTGGAAACGCAGAAGCAGCTCGATGCCATCAATGGCGTGATCGATGCGTTTAATTATCAGTTCAAGGAAGAGACTAATGACGGCTTGCTGAAGGAAATCGGCGAACAGCAGATGAATGGCAAGCAGGTGCAGGCATATGCGCGCTATCGCAAGGGTGAAAGCGATGTGCAGCGCACCGCGCGCCAGAGAGAGGTTTTGACCAAGCTGTTTGACAAGCTGCAGGGCAAATCGATCTTTGAATTGACCGGGATTGCCTTTAAAGTGATGGACAGGATCGAAACGAATCTTTCATTCAGCGAGATCGTGTCGCTTATTCCGGTAGCGTTCGGCATGAAGGATGCGGAGTTTGAACAGCTTACCATTCCGTATGATGCAGGCTATCAGGATAAAACGGTCAGCGGCATGATGGTGCTGGTGCCCGACATTGATGCCTGCCGGGATGTAATGAACGAGTTTATCAATAACGGAAATAAACAAGGCGAAGAATAGAAGCGGCTCGGTTTGCGAGCGATGACAAGGAGGGTGAGCCGGATGGAAAGATGTCCGATATTGTATGTGATCGTGCCTTGTTACAACGAGGAAGAAGTGCTTCCCGAGACCAATCGGCAGCTCAACCAGCTTTTGGATGATCTCGAGAAGAAAGGCGAGATAAAGCCGGAAAGCCGCCTTCTGTTTGTGGACGACGGCAGCCGCGACAGAACGTGGGCACTGATCGATGAACTCAGCAAAGCATATCCGCGCGTGGAAGGACTCAAGCTGGCGCACAACGCGGGGCATCAGAATGCACTATGGGCAGGCATGATGAGCGTACGCGGAAAAGCAGATGCCGTTGTGACCATCGATGCAGACCTGCAGGATGATATTGAGGCGATCTGCGGTTTTCTGGAAAAGTATAGGGAGGGCTGCGAGGTGGTCTACGGTGTGCGCTCCAAGCGCGAAACGGATACCGCCTTCAAGCGCAGAACGGCAGAGGGCTTTTACCGCTTCATGCGGCACATGGGCGTAAAGGTGGTATTCAATCATGCCGACTATCGCCTGATGGGGCGGCGTGCGCTCGATGCGCTGAGTGAATTCGGTGAGCAGAATATGTTCCTGCGCGGTCTGGTACCGCTGGTGGGCTTTAAGAGTGCAGAAGTAACTTATGAGCGCCGCGCACGCTTTGCGGGAGAATCAAAGTATCCTTTCAAGAAAATGATCGGCTTTGCAATGGAGGGCGTGACTTCGTTTACCATTCGCCCGATTCGCTGGGTCGGTCTGATCGGCGGGCTGTTTGCGCTGATGGGCGTGTTTGTGGCGCTCTCTGCCATCATTCAGAGAATTCATGGCTCTGTGGTACCCGGCTGGGCGTCGATCATGGTCAGTATCTGGGTGATCGGCGGTGTGCAGTTGATTGCGCTGAGCCTGATCGGCGAATATGTCGGCAGAGTATACAGCGAGGTCAAGCGCAGACCCAAATACATCGTAGAAGAATATATCGAAAAGAAGTAATGAAAAAATGCGTATCCCGGCTGCAGACGATGATGTCAATTTAAGCACAGATATCAGATTTAGAGCGATATCAAAAAGCTCCCTCTCAGTCACTGGAGGTGACTGAAGGAGGATCTTGGACGGTGCTTGATCCCTAAATTGGCGACATTCCGTTTGCGCGATGAGGTGCGCATTTTTCTGCGCGGCGTAAAAAGGGGATTGTATATGGCGGTACTGAAGATGAGCGTGCGCAATGCGGCGTTTCAGAGGTTTGAAACGCTTCAGCGCAACCGCGAAAAGAGAAATAGAGAAAAGCTGTTCTTTGTGGAGGGTGTGCATCCGATCGAACAGGCAGTTGCGCACGGCTGGGAATTTGAAGCCATCGGATATGCGGCAGGCAAGCGGCTTTCCGGTTGGGCGATGGATATGCGCGCCAAGGCACACGCGGATACCGAATATGAAATACTGCCTGAGCTGATGTCGGAGTTGAGCGATCGCACCGAGCCGTGTGAATTGATCGCACTGGTGCGTCAGCGCGCTGACGGACTGGAGCGCATGGCGAAAAAGGCAGATGGAAAAGCATTGTTTGTGCTGTTTGATCGTCCGCAGAATCCGGGCAATCTGGGAACGGTCATTCGTTCGGCGGATGCTTTTGGTGCGGATGGACTCATCATTACCGGACACGGTGCCGATTTTTATGATCCGCAGTGCGTGCGCGCCAGTGTGGGTGCGCTGTTTGCGCTGCCGGTAGCGGCGCTGCCCTCTGCGCAGGAGGCACTCGCATGGATAGATAGTCTTTCGGTACGCCCGAGTGTGGTGGGAACCAGTGCAAAGGGAGAATGCCAGATATGCGAGTTGGATATGAGAGGCGCAACGCTGCTGGTTATCGGCAACGAAACCTTTGGAATGTCAAAGGCGTGGAAGGCAAGCTGCGATCATCTGGCGAAGATACCGATTTGGGGTGCGGCTTCTTCGCTTAATGTCGGCTGTGCGGCATCGATCTGCTTGTATGAAATTGCGCGGCAGCGCGAATTTGCTCATACTTCTATTTGAGTTGTATACTAATCCATCATCATGAGGATCTCCTGCTCGCTCAGTCCCGGATGCAGTGCGCGGTTGATGCCGCAGGCGAGCATTTTTGCCGCGTCTGCGATCAGCATATCTACCTCTCGGGGAGTGACGATCATCTCGCCCATGCTGCCGGAAAACAGTTTCTCGGTCATCTGATCGAGCGTGTGCTCCGCTTCGGGGGCTTCTGACCGACCGCCGAGCTGTTCGAAGGCATCGCGGGCGATGGTGGCGGCGTAGATCACCATCGGCACGCCCAGTGCCAATACGGGAACACCCAGCGTCTCTTCGGTCAGAGCCGAGCGATGATTGCCCACGCCCGAACCGGGCTGAATGCCGGTATCGGTCAGCTGAACGGTGCTGCCTACCCGGCTGGCAGCGCGCGCCGAGAGTGAGTCGATGGCGATCACCGCGCGCGGCTGCACGGTCTGCACCACGGAGCGAACCATTTCCATCGTTTCGATGCCGGTCACGCCCAGTACGCCCGGTGCGATGGCGCATACCTGACTCATCCTTCGGTCAGTCAGGTGCGGCAGTTCTCGGAACAGATGGCGCGTGACCAATGAGGCATCTACCGTCAGGGGACCGAGGGAATCGGGCGTGATCATTCGATTGCCCAAGCCTACGATCAGCACGGGCGCACCATTTTCCTTGGGCAGCAGCCGGGACAACTCTTCCCCCAAAAGCGTGCCCACCGCAATGCGAGCTTCACTTTGGCGGCGGCGCACACCGTCGCATTCGAGCGTGATATAATGCCCGACGGGCTTGCCGACCAGATCTGCGCCCTCCTGCGAGGTGATCTGTACTTCTGTGATCTGTACGCCGCCGGATTCCCAAAAAGATACGTTTACGCCCGGCAGGTCGCTGCTTCCGTGGGCGGAGGTCGATTCCATGGCAAGGTCGGTTCGAATCTGTCGCATGAATACTTCTCCTCAATGACGGGCATCTGCCCGGTGATGATAAAACCTTTAATCAATGATATTTTGCTTGAAGCAAAGCGTTTTCATGCAAAAAAACGACGTGAAATTAACGTGTTTCAACCGCTTTGCTATTGCATCTTGCTCGAAAACGTGCTAAAATAGCTTTTGTTGATCGAAAATTTGGAGGTGAATCACTATGCCGAATATCAAGTCTGCCATCAAGCGCGTGAAGGTTACCGAGAAGAAGAATCTGCGCAATCGCATGATTAAGTCTGCTACCCGTACTACCGTTAAGAAGTTCGAAGCTGCTGTTGCTGCCGGTAATGCAGATGTTGCTGCACTGTCCGTTGCTGCTGGTGCGGTTGATAGAGCGGTTGCCAAGGGCGTTATGCACAAGAACGCTGCCAACCGTAAGAAGGCTCGTCTGGCAAAGCGTCTGGCTAAGGCTCAGGCTTAATTTTGCCCCTCAAGCTTTTTTAGATCCCGTCAAAACAAGAAAGACCACAATTGTGGTCTTTTTGTTGTTTTGGGTATTCTTTTGAGGGGGATTGCTTTGGTTATTTCATGTTGGAGAGCTTCATCATCAGCAGATCGAGCGCGGCGGCGTCGCGCATCCTGCCGCTTTTTATGGCGTAGTCGGTCTCTACGCAGGCGCGGTAGCCCTCCTGAAGAGACTGCGCGGTAAACTGACCTGCCTGCTTTGCCGCGCGGGAGGCGGCATAGTGGTTGAGGGCGAGCTTTCGCTCGATCTCCGTAAGGGTCATGCCCTGCGAGCGCATCAGGCGGATGTGGGTCAGCATACGAAGCTGACGGGTCAGCATTGCCAGCGCGCCGATGCGCGATTCGCCGTTTTCCAGCATATTCTTGAGCAGTAGCTGCGCCTGAGCACTTTGGCGGCGCAGAACGCAGTCGATCATCTGAAAGACCGTGCATTCGGTGGAAGGAGTGACCACCGTTTCCACATCTTCCGGCGTGATGAGCGTGCGTGTGCCGATGTATGCCGACAGCTTGCCCAGTTCCTGTGTGAGCGTGGTCAGCGCACGTCCGGCCATAAACACCAGCTGTTCTACTGCAGCAGGCTCGATCTGTTTGCCGTCTGCTTTGAGCGTGCGCGCACACCAGCGGGCAAGATCGGCATCGCTGAGCAGATCAAACTGCACCCACTCAGCATGGTTTTTCAGCTCCTTGCACAGCTTTTTGCGGGTGTCGGGCTGATCGGTGAAGTAGAGTACCATACAGCAGCTTTCCGGAACGCTCTTGAGCCAGGAGATCATCTGCTCGGTGTCCTCGGCTTCGGCGCGTGCTTTGCCGCCGGTCATCAGCGCCCAGTCTTTGACCAGAATGAGGCGCTTATCGCACATCAGCGGCAGCGTTTCAGCCGATTCGATGACCTCGGTAGCGGAGACTGCGCCCTCGAACACGCTCTCGTTGAGCTGTTCAAAGCCTTCGGGCAGGAGCTTTGCACGAAGCGTCTGAAGCGCGCTGGTTTTGATGTGCTGCTCCACGCCGGAAAAGACATAGACCGGGCGGATTTCTTTGTTTTTGACGGATTTGAAGAATTGATCGTGCGTCATGGGACTG
>CAZYQB010000008.1:0-4528 GCA_964649595.1 uncultured Oscillospiraceae bacterium
GGACACCGAAGAAACAGAAGCGCCGGGCGAGGAGCCGGACACCGAAGAAACAGAAACGCCGAGCGAAGAAGAGGAAGGCGAAGTAGTGATCGAAGGTAAGGTGGATGAGGAAACCTATCGCCTGCTGCTTGAGGGCGGCTTTGACGAATACCAGCAGAAGCTGCTCGTAGGTATGCAGGGTGCTGAGGTAAAGCGGCTGCAGCTGCGGCTCAAGGCGCTGGGCTATCTCAACGGCACGGCAGACGGCGTTTTTGGACAGAAAACGCTCAGCGCGGTAAAAAGCTTCCAGCAGCGCAATAAGCTTACGCAGGATGGCATCGCCGGAGAAAAAACGCAGCGCCAACTGTATTCGAGTGCTGCCGTAAAATATACGGCAGATGTCACGATCACAGCAGAGCAGCGCAAGTATACCGGAAAGCCGTATTTCCTGAAGGTGTCTACTCAGAATCAGCGCGTATATGCTTATGCATGGGACGAAGCGGAAGGCGCATACAGCCGTCTGGTGCGCACGATGATCTGCTCTACCGGACTTGCCGACACACCTACGCCCAAGGGAACCTATACCGATACTGCGCCGAGAGTGAAATGGGGCTATTTCCCCAAGTATGAGGTGTGGGCACAGTACCTCTACCGCATCAGCGGACCGTATCTGTTCCATTCGGTGCTGTATGAAGAGGCGGATGAAAGTACCATCAAATGGGGATCGGTCAATAAGCTGGGCTCCCCTGCTTCTCATGGCTGCGTGCGTCTGCAGGTGGAGGATGCCAAGTGGATCTATGAAAACTGCCCCAAGGGAACTACTGTTCAGGTGGTGTAAGCTGCCTGTGCTGATTTTAAAAGGCTCTTTCTTGAAAAAACCTTTCAAGCGAAGGAGAATTTGAGAAACACATAAGTCCGCCCGATGCGTATGACTTTGATTTATGGTCGTACACATCGGGCGGACGTTTTTTGTGCAGGCGGAAACATATACCGTGACCGCACGAACGCTCGTCAATGACAAACGTCACCCCCGACGACTTTGATCTATGGTCGTCGGGGGTGATCTCAGCCGCGCGGCAGCTCATGCCCGTGGGGGCATCCCCGTCAGTAGGCGATAATCATGCCGCCTTTTTCGGCGTAGAAGCTGCATAAGCCGCGGGTGGGCATGATGTTTACCAGCGCAGAACCCCAGTTTTCTTCGATCAGCGATTTGAGTTTGAGCGCCAATTCTTCGTTCAGACAGTGCGCGATGAGCACATTGCCGCCTGCAAAGGAATTTTCCTTCATGTTGTCGATCACAACCTTGAGCGCACGGTGCGCGCCGCGTACCTTGGAGCGTACGTCGATGCGTCCGTCGTTGGCAACGCCGATACCGCACATTCCCAGCTTGCCTGCCACAAAGCCGGCAATACGTCCGACACGCCCGTTTTTAACCAGATTGTCAAAGGAGGTCAGCGCAAATACGGTCTGCGTGCGGTCGGTAAAGTCGTTGAGCTGCTGCTCGACGGCGGCAAAAGACAGATCCTCATCCATCAGAGAATAGAGCTTGCGGACGATCATCGTCAGCTCCGGACCGGCAGACTTGGAGTCGATGATGGCAACATTTCGATCCGGCTCGGTCTCCAGCAGCATATCGCGCGCCAGACAGGCACTGTTGTAGCTGCCCGACAGGTTGGAGGAGATTGTCACAACGACAATATTACCCTCCGCTGCTTGGAACTTCTCCAGCCATGCCTCCGGAGAAGGACAGGAGGTGCGCCCGGCTTCGGGAATCTTAGCAAGGGTGGAAACCATCTCAGGGACGCTGAGGTGCTCATCATCGATGAACTCTGTGTCCGCTGCACGGATCACGAACGGCACCGTGGAAAAGGATACGCGCTCATCCTCGGGTGCAAACTGCAGCAGATCGCAGCTTGAATCGGTTACGATATTCCATTTCATGAGTATACTTACTTCCCTTCTGTGCTGATGTGCAGAAGGCTGATTTAAATACAGCCGCTGCTTTTTAAACGGAGTTTGAACGATATGTGCATGAACGCTCCGGCAATACCCAATCGGATCTTCGTGATCCGATAAAGCGCTCTGCTGAAATCGTCCATTTAGTATCTATAATTAGTATGATAAAGTTTTGCGGCGCTGTCAATAGATTTACAGATAAAACCTTAATTGAAAATATTGTGTTAACTGAGTAGACAAAATAGAACATATGTACTATTTTGGGAATACAGAAGCAAACCGGGCAAAACGGTGAATGAATAGAAAGGGGCAGATGAATATGAACAAAGCGGCAGGCAGAAGAAGAGGAAAAGAGGGCGGGGGAAGAAGATCGTTTTTATGGCATCCGGGCGAGGATACGGCGCGCGCGATCGAGCTGATCTGCGAGCAGTGCGATATGTCGGCAAACGCGGTGATAACGGTGCTGGCGGAGTACGGGCTGCAGCATATGCGCCTGCAGCCCAGAACGGTGCAGGAGGTAAGATTCGGAGAGTGAGAAGTGAAGGGAGAAGAGTGAAGGAGTAAAATGGATAAGGTATTTACTAATGTGGAGTATGAAAAATGGCTCAGACGGCAGGCAGAGCTGGTGCGCCCGTACTGGTACGGAACGTATTATCTCGACTGTACGCAGGAGCTGCTGGACAAGAAGAAGGCGCAGTATCCCGAACACTACGGCGAAGGACGTATGGCGAGGTATCTGAGGGATATTGCCAACGGTCAGATCTGCGGCGACTGCGTAAACGGTGCCATCAAGGGCGCCGTATGGAGCGAACTGGGCACGCGCAAGCCGGTATACAGGAGCCACGACTGCCCCGATACCAATGCCGACGGTATGTTTCAGCGCTGCAAGGATTGGGGTATGGACTGGGGCGGCATCAGCTCCCTGCCTGATGAGCCAGGCATCGCAGTGCGGATGAGTGGTCATGTGGGCATCTATGTAGGGCAGGGCGAGGTGGTTGAGTGGCGCGGCTTTGCGTATGGCTGTGTGCTGACGAGGCTCTCCGAGCGCAAGTGGTTGCACTGGTATCGCCTGCCATGGGTGGAATATATAAGCGATGCAAGCGGCAGTCAGGAAGATGTCGGACAGCCGATCCTGTTGGGAGCGCGCATACTGCGAAGAGGCTGCATGGGTGAGGATGTGCGCACCCTTCAAAAGGAGCTGCTCGCACTGGGCTATCCGATGGAGAAATACGGCGCGGACGGCGAATACGGCAGGGAGACCGAAAAAGCGGTTCGTCAGTTTCAGAAGGCGGCGCAGATCCGTCAGGACGGCATCTATGGCGAGGAGACGCACGGCGTGCTGATCCGCTTCTTGTCAGGCAGAGAAATGGAGGAAGATACGAGCGCTCCGGCAGAGATCGAAAAGTATGTGCGCGTGACCGGTGGATCGGTAAATCTGAGAAAGGGCGCCGGATTGGAGTATGATATAATCACGGTTCTTCGCTGCGGAATGCGCCTTGAGTGGGTGGCAACTGCACCTAACGGCTGGCACGCCGTGCGCGCAGACGGCATCTGCGGATGGCTCAGTCCGAAATTCTCTGAGGTGGTGGAAACATGACATGGGAGCTGATGATCGCCCTTGTGGGCGTGGTAAGCGGTGTATACGGGGTGATATCGGGTATGCGCAGCAGCCGACGCGCCGATGACCGTCAGACGCGGGATGATGCGCTGTCGCTGGCACGCATCGAGGGCAAGCTGGACAGCGCAAACCGCGGCATTGAGGATATGCGCGTGGAGGTGCGAACTCACGGCGGTCAGATCGCCGAGCTGAGCACGCGCATCACGCGCTGCGAGGAGAGCGTAAAGAGTGCGCATCACCGTTTGGATGAGGTAAAGGGGCTGGAATAGCATGAGGACGATACGAAGAATGATGGCAATTCTGATCTTTCTGATGATGCCGGTCTGCGCATGGGCGCAGGAGAGCGCGGCGGTACAGGCACACACATGGCAGTCGCTGGGCACGATGGCAGGTGCAGCGGCGGCAGTGCTGATGATCGTGCAGTATATTAAAGCGCCGCTGGACAGGGTATGGAAGATCCCCACGCGACTGCTGGTGTATGTGGTATCTTTTGCGCTGATGCTGGCGGCGCAGCATTTTTCCGGCGGTCTGAATGTGGAGAACGTGCTGCTTGCCGCAGTCAATGCGGCGATGGTGGCGCTGTCGGCATATGGAACATATGAGCTTACGTTCGCGGAAAAGGATAAAAAATAGCATACAACAACGCGCGCTCCGGGTGGTTTCATCCCGGGGCGCGCGTGTCTGTATAGCATAGAAGAAGGAGATATGAGAGGTTGTGTTTATCTACCCGATCTTGCAAAGCGCACGATGATGATCGCTGCGGCAAGCAGCACAGTGCAGAAGATCAGATATATCAGAGAGTTTGTGCCTGAAGAAGCTGATGCGGTGCCCTGCCGAATGTTTTGAGGCATTTTGCTTTGATGGGCATCGACATCAGAACCGTCGGATGCGTTCTCGCCGGGCGTGGTCATATCGCCGGGCGTGGTCATATCGCCGGGCATGGTCATGTCGCCGGGCATGGTCATATCGCCGGGC
>CAZYQB010000008.1:4628-18571 GCA_964649595.1 uncultured Oscillospiraceae bacterium
TGGTCATATCGCCGGGCATGGTCATATCGCCGGGCGTGGTCATGCCGCCGGGCATGGTCATGCCGCCGGGCATGGTCATATCGCCTTTCTCGTCGCCCATGCCGAATTCGCCCAGATCAGAGAGCGAAATGTGCGAAGCGTCGATCAGGGATGCGGAGCCGGTGCGCTGTGCGTCGCTGGTGGAGGGAATAACGCCCTCGAGCTGTCCGGCGATGGATGCGCAGCGCAGCGAGCAGAACTCGCGCAAGGTATCAATGGCGGTGGTAAACTCATCGAAGGTGAAGAAAGCGGTGGGGTCCTGTTCGACATACGGCGCGATCATTTGGCTCACGCGTTCGATCTCCTGATCCAGCCAGCCGCTGTCGTATACCAGAGAGATGAATTCGGCGTAGATCTCATGATACAGCGCGGTATATTCCTCGCTTTCGAAGATCCATGCGATGATCGGTCTGTCGGAAATGTCGCCCGAGGAGACCGGGGAATCGATGGGCGAATTGACAGTGGAGGTTGCACCGTCCGAGCCGCCCATGCCGCCCATATTGAAGGCGCCGAAGGAGAGGTTATAATCCCACGGGAGCATGGAGAGGCGACCGTATTCCTCGTAGAGATAGTAGTTATGGATCATGGTTCCGGTGTAGCTGTCATCGTTGCACATGAAATTGTGAACTACCAGATAGCGTATGACCGCCTCCACGTCCACCGCCGATTCGATGTCCTCTCCCTCACTGAGCTTTTTGAGCGAGGCGATCAGCCGCTGCTGATCCTCTTCGGTAACATCGGTCTTTGCGCTGGAGAAGATGTTTGAATAGCTGTCGGGATCGTCGTCGATATACTGCAGCATTACATCGCTGCTGCCCATACTGCCCATGCCGCCGCCCATATTTTCGCGGTCGAAGCTGTTCTTGTCGGAGCGATCTTCAGCGAATCCTTTTTCAGAGTCATCTGTCGATTTATTTCTCCCGGCGGAGCCGCCGCGTTCGCTGCTGCCCATGCGCCCGGATTCGGCATCCGCCCGGGAGATTCCTTCATCTTCCGGAGTATCTGCCGCAGCAGAGGGGAGCGCTGCAGGGGGCTCGGAAGAGGATGAAGGCATATCTGAAGGTGCGGCTGAGGGATCGTTAGCCGCATTGGAAAAGTTTCCGAATTGCTCAGAGAACTGCTCGATGAGCTGATCTCGTTCTTCTTCGCTCATTTGAGAGAACTGTTCAAGCTGCTCAGCGAACTGTTCGCTGAAGGCATCCATGTCGAAATCGCGTCCGTTTCCTCTACCGCCGCCGAAGGAAAGGCTGTCGGGCTTGTACAGCTCGCCGTGGTCGTTTCCGTAGTTGCGCTGGAGGAAGCTGTCCTCTACTGCTTCTACCGCCAGATAAAGTCCCCACGCTTCGCCGTTTACGTTGATCTGCGCAAAGCTGCACAGCGGCGCGGCGACGCCCATCTTGTTCATGAGCGTGTAGGCGAGATAGTCCTTCATGAGGGTCTTATCCTGAATGAGGTTGTTCAGGCTGAGCTTATCCAATCCGTAATACGTTCTGCCGGTCTGATACTGGTCAAACTCGATCTTGAAGCTGTAGCGGTCATTTCCGTAGGATGCGACGGACGAAAGAGAGGTGTTTCCCTTGGCACGCAGTCCGACGTTTGAATAGGCTTCGCCGTCGATCACCACAGTGCAGGAGACATATTCTTCATCGGTGCAGGTCTCAAGAAAGCCTTCCCAGTCATCGATCACGATATCGATGGTGTGTACTCTGGATTGGTCAAACAGGCGGTTTTCATAGCCCATGGCGCTTGCGCCCTCGAGCAGCCCGCCCGCCGCCGCACCCATGTAGAGACAGGTGACGAGCAGTGTGCAGGCAAGCACCATGCAGCATATCCGGTCTATGTTTTTATGCCGGAGCATTTCCACCACCTCAGCCCATGTATTCGCCGTTGTAGCTGACCAGCACCGCGCTCTGTACGCCGTTCATTGCGGAAAGCTCGGTCACAAAATCGGCGTTGTCGTCCTTGAGACGCACTTCATAATTCAGCTCGATGCTGCCGCTGCGTGCGGTCTTGCTCTTGATGACGGCGCACTCGGTATTCGCCTTGAGGAATTCGACGGCGCTCTTCTCGCTGTCATGATCGCTGCAGCGGATGACGGCGATGTAGGGATTCTGCACGGTCTTTCGGTTGAGGAAGAGCAGCATCACGATGCCGATGATGACGCTGCCGAATACGGCCAGAGGGATCATGCCTGCCGCCAGCACGATGCCTGCGGAGATCGCCCAGAACAGGAACGCGATATCCATCGGCTCCTTGATGGCGGTGCGGAATCGCACGATGGACAGTGCGCCGACCATGCCCAGCGACAGCACCACGTTTGAGGTGACTGCGAGAATGGTCATGGAGGTAATCATGGTCAGGGCGACCAGCGTGCCGCCGAAGGAGGAGGAATACATCACGCCGGAGTAGGTCTTTTTATATACGAAGAAGATGAACAGTCCGACGCCGAAGGCAAGCGCCAAGGTGATGATCATATCGATCATGGAAACGGAGGTCATGTTTTCGAGGAAGCTGGATTTGAAGATATCGGAAAAATTGGTCATTGGAAATCACTCCTATTCTTGAAACTCCTGAAATTCTTGGGATATGTGCCGTTATCCATAGATGCGGCAGGTCTGGTATTTGGAAAAGGCGGACGCGCGGCGGTTATTTACCTGTATGGCGTGCTGTATCACGGCGGGCAGGTATTCATCCCACTTGACCTCAAGCAGTATAACGCTCTCGCCTGCCGGTATGGTCACGCAGTCGGGATCGAGGAAATCGGTGCTGTTCAGTCCGGTGCGTATGTCCTCATCGATGGTGACGCGCACATTGCCGCTTTCGTATATAAACGGTGTTCGTGTATAGTCTACGATGGTTTTCGGGCGAAGGCACTGTGTGTGCATCTTGCAGTACAGCTCCACGACCAGTGGGCGTCCGCTGGAGAGCATCCAGTCGAGATCGCCGTCTATGATGCGCTGTGTTTCCTCCTTGCTCAGCGGCGCGGAGAGCTTGTATCCCAAGCCGTTTCGCTTGACCTTCTTTTCCAGATGGATAAATGAATGATCGTGATTATAGCAGCGGATGCGAAATTTTTCGCGCTCATTCACGCCATCGATCTTCTCGCGCAGCGCATGGTCATAGGCATTGTCAAAATACAGACTGCGTATAAAATACTGTCCGGATCCTCCTGCGTGCGGGTCGATCTGCGCTATGGCAAGCAAATTGCTGCAGATGGCAGCCTTATCGGCAGCAGTGATAACGTGTTTGATTTCATTTCGGTAGATCACCTTCAGACTCACTCCTTTCCTGATTGGTTGACTTTATTGTAGCTTTGAAATTTGGAAATTACGTTTCATTTTTTTCAACGAACTCCAACCAATCTGAAAACAAATCGTGAACACAGGGATTATATCAACTTAGGAAGACTTTCCTAAAAGGCTCCTTCTTTGAGGGAGCCTTTTGGTGTCACTTTTATCTAATGTTTGCGTTTAAGTTGATGGCATTGCTTTTCAAGAGGGAGGAAATATTTGGTATAGACCACATTCAAGTTGCCCAGAATAATAAAAAATCCGCTGTAAGCCATAGCGGCTTGACGGCGGATCTTTTTGAAGTGATATTCGGGTGTGAATATCTACCTGCAAAGGTATGGGGGAGCGATCCCCTTAATTATCGCTCCCCCACTTGTTATGCTCTTACTCTATGGGATTTGCCCGGAAGGGTTCACCTTATTCGGCGGTGGTTGCAGCAGCCAGGTTTGCCTTATAGGTGTTGTAGTAGTTGGTGTAAACTTCCTTGTACTCCTGGAAGCCCAGAGCATCGAGCTGTGCGAAGTAAGCACTCAGGTTCGCGTCGTTGATCTCCAGCTCGCCAGTTACGAAGTAGGACAGCTGCTCGGTAACGTAGGTGTTGATGGAGGTGGACAGACCAGAGGTCAGCTCAACTTCTTCGGTGGTCAGGAAGTAGATGTAGGGGAAGCTGTCCTCGATGTAAGGATAGCTGTTGTCGAAGATCTGGTTCTTGTTCTCGGAGGGATTGTAGGGATAATCCGCATCGTTGAACATATCGTAAGCCAGACCAACGTAGGAAGAGATGATGCCCTGTACGCGCTTGTTCTGGTAGTCGCCAACAGAGGAGTAGGTGCCGTTGGTAACTTCAGCAACTTCGTAGGTGTACTTGCCGGTTTCTTCGTTGTAAACAGCGGTCCAACCAGACTCCAGACCCAGCAGCCAATCGGTGTCTTCAGCGGAGGGGCCCATGTGGCTGATCATATAGTTGTCATAGTCGTAGTGCCAGTCGCCCCACTTGATCAGGCGCTCGAGCAGTTCGGGCTCCTTAACCAGTTCAGCGTCCAGAACGAAGGAAGCGTTGTTCAGAGCGTTAGCGGTACGCAGAACCTGGGGATTCTCGTTCCAATCGGAGGTCAGCCACTTCATGTGGATCCACTCGTCGGCATTCAGAGCCAGAGAGGTGTTCTGAGAGATACCGACCTTGTCTTCCGCCTTCAGAGCAGTTTCTTCGTCACCGGAAACCTGAGAAGCGAACAGGTTCTTGGAGAAGTAACCAGCATCGTACCACTTCTTGTAGTAATCGAGGAAGATGGGGAACATTTCCTGGTTGCCATAGATGAAGTCAGCGTAAGCTTCGTCGCCTTCACCGTAAACGCAAACAGCGGTCAGATAGTTAGCGGACATATTGTTCCAGCCCAGAGCGTTGGCCAGCAGGCGGGGGCCATTGCCGGAGTCGCCGCCGATAGCGATAACGCCATCCTTGTAGCCCTTGAAGGCTTCCAGAACAACTTCCAGTTCGTCCAGGGTCTCGGGCAGTTCGAGGTTCAGCTCATCCAGCCAGCGGCCGTTGATGTAGAAGCTCATGCCAGCGCCTTCGGAGTTGCCGAATGCACCCAGGCCGTAGATAGCGCCAGTCTGAGTTCTGAGCTGGTCGCGATAGGTGGGGTTGGCTTCGAAGATCTTGGTCAGGTTGGGCATCAGCTCGGGGGTGATGTACTCATCCAGGTTGAGCAGATAGCCGTTAACATCGCCGTGTTCTACCAGAGCGTTGTTGGAGAAGAACAGCTGATAGAAAACGTCGGGCATGGAGCCGCCCATGAAAGCGATGGACTTATAGTCAGAGGGAGAGGTGGTCTGAGTGACGGTGAAGTCAATCTTGAAATAATCTTTGCAGAAATCCCACCACCAAATGTCTTCCCACTTGCCCTGAGAGGAGCGCAGGTAAACAACGGTCTCGGCCTTCAGAACGTCACCTTCCCAAGCGGGCTCGGTGATCATCGGATCTGCGAATGCGACGGCGCCCAGGCTCAGAACCAGAGCAACAGCCAGCAGGATGCTGAGAAACTTCTTCATGAATGAATCGTTCCTTTCTTGTCAGTCGTTGAGGGGGTCAGGTGTGTCAGGGTCGGCTCTTATGAAGTCGATCATAACGCGCATGACGGGGTGCTTCTGGACAAAGGGGATAGAGTACGAGCATGGGCAGGTAATCTTAGAGACGCTGCTTCGTACCTTTATTCAAGACACGAAGCAGTCATCTCGAAGAAACAATGGAGTGTGTTGAGCGTGTCTTGAATTAGCCCTTAACGGAACCGATCATGACGCCCTTAACGAAGTACTTCTGAACGAACGGATACAGGATCAGCATGGGAGCAGATGCGATGAAGATGATCGCGTACTTCATGGTGTAGACCATGAATGCCTGACGCTGCATTTCTTCCTGCTCTTCCTGAGTCATCAGTCCCAGATCGAGGGACTGAGTCTGACCCTGAATCAGGATCTCACGCAGACGCAGCTGCAGAGGCCACTTGGTCTGGTCAGTGATGTAAATGAAAGCGGTGTACCAGGAGTTCCAGGTACCGGTTGCAGCGTACAGAGTCATAACAGCGATGATGGCGCCGGCCAGAGGCATTGCGATCTTAACGAAGGTTTGCCATTCGGTCGCACCGTCGATGTAAGCGGACTCGTAAACTTCATTCGGGATGGAGTTCTGGAAATAGGTACGGGTGATGGTCAAGTTGGAGTAACCGACACCCATGCCCAGGATCATGATCCAACGGGTGTTGACCAGACCGAGGGACTTATTGAGCATATAGCTAGGGATCAGACCGCCGCCAAGGAACATGGTAACGAAGAAGTACCAGGTGATTCCTACGCGACCGGGCAGCTGCTTCTTGGACAGTGCATAGGCGCAGGGGATGGTCAGAGCCAGCACATACAGGGTGTGGGTAACGGTGTAGAACAGGGAGTTGGCGTAAGAGATCCAGATATCCTCATTCTTGAATACCTGCTTGTATGCATCCAGAGTGACCTCTTTGGGCCAGAAGTACAAACCGCCCAGAGCAACTTCAGCCGGCTCGGCCAGAGAAGCGATGATGGTGTACCAGATGGGGTAGATGAAGATCAAAGAGATAATAACGATAAGGGTAACGTTTACGACGTCAAATACAACGTCACCGGCAGAGCGCTTGATCGCGGTGCTCTTCTTCTTCTTACCTTTTGCATCAACAGTAACAGAAGCCATTAGCGTTGTCCTCCTTCCTTTCCAATATTACCACAGAGAAGTCTCGCCAACCTTGCTCGAGATCGTGTTGGTGATGATGATCAGAGCCAGGTTGATGAAGGTGTTGAACAGACCGATGGCAGCGGAGTAGTCCCAGTATGCGGTGGTACCGCCGGCGCCGAGGGTACGCTCATAGGTGTAGGTTGCGATAACGCGGCTGACAGACATATTCAGGCTGGTCTGGAGCAGGAAGACCTTTTCGAAGCCAACGCCCAGGATGCCGCCGACACGCAGGATCAGCATGATGATGATGGTGGGAAGGATGGTGGGGATGTTGATGTTCCAGACGACCTGCCAGCGGGTAGCACCGTCGATTCGGGCCGCTTCGATCAGGTCGGGAGAAACATTAGCCAGGTTCGCCAGGTAGATAACAGTACCCCAGCCAAGACCCTGCCATACGCCGGACCATACATACAGATGGTCGAAGTACTTGGCCTTGTACAGGAACTTGATGGGCTCGTCGATCAGACCAAGAGCCTGCATAGCCTGGTTGACGATACCGCCGTCTACGTTGAAGAACATATGGATCATCGAGCAGATAACAACGGTGGAGATGAAGTGCGGAGCGTAGGAGATCATCTGAACGACCTTCTTGAACTTCGCATTCGTCAGTTCGTTGATCATCAGAGCGAAGATGATCGCGCAGGGGAAGGTGGCGAAGGAATACAGTGAGATTCGGATAGTGTTCCACATGATTGCACCGAAGTACGGATCCTTAAAGAAGTCCGTGAAGTGGTGGAATCCTGCCCACGGGGAACCCAGAATACCCAGACGGGGAGAGAAATCCTTGAAGCCGATGACTACACCGTACAGGGGGATGTAGTGCCAGATGAAGGTGGTGATGATCGGGGGAAGGACGAGCAGATAGAGCTGCCAGTAACGCTTGATGCGCTTCCACAGTTCTTCCTGTTTCCTTGCCCGCATCGCCGCTTTGGACGTGTAACGAGCCGCAGAGTTGACCATAGGGAACTACCTCCTTCTTTTTGTGGGACGACCCTCTTTTAAAAACGCCGCAGCGTTTTAAAAAGCATTTGTTGTATCAGGCTGCCTTTTCGGTTCGATCCCGGTTTAAGATATTATATATCTTAAACCCGGTGAAAGCCGATTTTTTTATGTCCGAATCGGTTTAAACTCGGCTTAAACCGGTTCAGACATGGGCTTTGCCTGAGTGCGCTTGGCGAAGTGGATGTCCACCTGCCGATCGATCGGCGAGTAGCCGGTCGAGTATACCGCGAACGAATTCGCTCTGGGGGGAATGCTGCCGCGCATCTGACGATGGTAGGCGTGCTGAGCAAACAGACCGCGGACGGTAACTACGCTTCCGGTAGAGAGATCCTCCACTCTCATATCGCCCTGCTTGACGGCGAGCCATGCATTGGGCATCGTATCGAGCAAAACCTGGTCGGTTTCGAGCCGAACCCCGGTTGGAAGCACAAATTCAAGCTTGAAGGGCACCCGCGGCGTGTTATCCACTCGGATATGGAGCGAAACGCCGTCGTCGGTATCGGTGATATCCAGCGTGTAGTCCAGCTCACAGCTGTGAAGCACCGGGCGGAGCTTGTGGTTCATCTCGAACCAATTGCTGGTTTCGGGCGGAGTGGGGAAGTTTCCTTTATACTCGCCATGAGCCGAGAAGGTCATCTGATAACCGGTTTCGGTTTTCAGGATGGTCTTGGGTTCAAACTGTGCCACTGCGAAGAATGAGGAGCACATTCTCAGAGTCATCGTCTGCGAGCCGAACTTGATGTGCATGAAGTCCGGGTTGCGGGAGAGCAGCGTGTAGCCGAAGTCGCCCTTTCTGCAGCGAACGATGTGCGAGTTGGGATAGAATGCGTGGTAGCTGTCGGGCAGTTCTACGCCGGTGAGATCCGGTTCAAGCTCCTTGAGCTGAGGCTTCTCTTGATAGAGCCACAGCACTGAGGGAGCGCCCTGACCGTTGGCGATGGAGGTTTCGATCATTTCCTGTGCGAACTTGAGGTACTTCTTATTTCCGAACAGCTCGCCTGCCCAGAGATAGAGGAAATACCAGATGTGGCACGGGAACACTCGATCTTGTCCGCTGTCCTGACGGCGGGAGTTGCGGGTGAAGATAGTGCCGTCCTTCTCCAGATAGTAGAAGGTAAGATCCAGATTGCGAATGGCGTATTCATGCAGCTCGGTCTTTCCGAGTTCTTCTGCCATGACCATCATGGCGTTTACGTTGATGGGATTATAGGTGCCCATCGAGCGTTCGGTGAACTCGCCGTATTCGTCGCAGTCGATGCCTTCGGCAAGATACTTGTCGACCTTTTCGAGAAGCTTTTCGAGGATCGGATCTTCAGGGTGTCTGGCGCGGATGATGTTGTAGCACATCGACATTGCTGCGCTTTCTACCCAACGGTGGTTAGGCGTGTGGAAGCCGCCGTTGATGCAGCCCCACGCCATCGAGGTGATGGTCTGAACCATTTTATCGCGGACGATCAGCTCTTCCCGGACGATACATTCTGCATAGTCTACGAAGTTTTTGTAGCCGCGGCACAGAGCGATGAGCTCGAAGGTTGCCGGCGTGTAGTAGTTGGTCGCCAGAAAATCGCACGTCCCGTCGGGATGAGAGGTGCGAAGGATCATCTCGCACGCGTCGGTGATGCACTCCAACAGACGCTTATCGCCATAATACTTGCTGTCTTTGCAGACATACAGCGCGCAAGCCGATCCGATCAGTCCCGAGCCGGTGCCCGGTTCGATCATGCGGTCGCGGTTGGAGTCCACGGCACCGCAGTAGAAATTGTTTTCGTCGGTGCAGCGCAGAGAGAGCAATCTGTCCAGCCCCTGCTCGGAGGATCTGACGATCAGCGGATAATACGCTTTCATAACAGTTTCCTTTCTCCCGTTCTGTTTCTAAATACATTTCTAAGCGATTTTTGTGCAGCTTTTACAGCTTTCTGCGGTTTTATGAAAGAGGATTTTTATCTCTTTTCCGCAGAGTGTCAAACCGGGTCGGAAGTTTTTGTTGACCTCGCTTAACGATTATCTTCATTCCTTAACATCCGATATGCCGAAAAAATGAAGCGAAGGGGTCAACGACCGTTCGGCGGTATAATCCCGTCGCCTTTGATGATTCATGGCGCATATGACAGATGTTGGAATTGAAGAGCGCACGACCGCTTTTGAAAAATATTTACAAAAACCAGATCGATGCTTGCGAAATAGATTACAGAAACGATACGCTAACGCAACATGAGGAAATACGGATTCTCCCCTTGCGGCGTAAAAAGATTATACTACAAGTAGTGCACAAAGTCTATAGCAAAACACTAAAATCAATCTAATCGTAACATTTGATTAACATAGACCTGCGCATTTTGCCGAGAAGCCCTCGTTGAAACATGGTGGGAGTGTAATGAACGGGTGATTTTTCCACGAAGAGATGGTGAAAGTTCATCTCTTTCTCTCAAACCCTTTACCTGCATTGTCTGCAGATGACCAAATACGTCCGTTGTTATAATAGGAAGAAAATCCTGCACAAACGCTTGTAAAGAGAATGTGTATAGTATATCATATATTCGGACGCATGGCTACAGGAAAATGCTGACGGATCGCGCCGAAAGGGCGAGTGAACGGCGTGTTATGAAAAATGCACAAAACGCCGCACGGTCAGACCGCGCTGTCGGGCGAAAATTAACACGAGGAGTATCGGTATTTATATATGCGCCCGGATGGGGCAATTATGCTCTTGGCTTTGATGGGCGACAAAGGAGGAATATATAATTATGGAAACGTTGGAGCAGTTTCGGCTGCGTACTGCATTTATGAGCGACAGCCTGCCGCATGAAGGCACGCTGCGCACCGATCTGGCGCAGTCGCTTACCCGCAAGGTGGATGCGGAAGGCAGACTAAAGCCTTTTTTCGGAAATACGGTAATTTTTGAGTTGGATGAACGGGAGTGCAGCCGACTGCACGATCTGCAGACCGTGCTCTATGAGCGCTGCGGCGATATGCTCTGTGCGGATCGACTCAAAAAAGAAAGCCTGCACATCACGCTGCATGATTTGGTCAGCGGCGAGGCAGGTCATGAAACGCTCAGACAGATGAATACGGCATTTGACGCCGCCATGCGCGTGCTGCCGGAAATACGAGGTGAATTTCATCAGCCGGTTTTCGTGCGTCCGACGTGGGTGCTGAGCATGGTCAACACCAGCATCGTGCAGGGTTATGAGCCGATCGACGAAGAAAACTGCGCTCGGCTGATGGGGATGTATGAATGTCTGCATCGGGTGCAGATGCCCGCCTATCCATATCTTACGCCGCACGCCACGCTCGCTTATTATCGCCCGGCGGAGTTTTCAGATCAACAGCTTCACAGACTCAGGCAAACGCTTGCCTTCCTCAGTGCTGACGAATTTCGCCGCGTGCGTGGGGAGGATGATCTGCGCGCCGTCGTGGCGCTGAAAAATGAAAGGCTGCATTATCAGGAGTTCTTTGATATGAACGACTATCACTCCGCCGAATAGTGCGCGTTTCGGCGGCATAAAAAGATTCTTTTGAGAAAACCGGAGGCAAGGACAATGCACTACAGCAACCCGATTATCCCGGGCTTCAATCCGGATCCGAGCATCTGCCGCGCGGGAGAGGATTTCTATTTGGTCACATCCTCTTTTGAGTTCTTTCCTGGCGTACCCATCTATCACAGCAAAAATCTGGTCAACTGGGAGCTGATAAACTATTGCCTTACAGGCGATGAGCAGCTGCCGCTGTTTCATTGCGCGTCGTCCGGCGGCGTCTATGCGCCCACGCTGCGGTATTATGAGGGCACGTTTTTTATGACTACCACCAATGTGTCGCACGGCGGAAACTTCATCGTTCATACGAAGAACATCCGCGGCAAATGGAGCAGACCCGCATGGGTAAAGCAGGGCGGCATCGATCCGTCGCTCTTCTGGGATGAGGACGGCAGATGCTACTTTGTATCCAACGGCTCCGATAAGGGCGAGGGCGGACGGATATTTCTGTGCGAGATCGATCCGTTTACGGGTGAAATGCAAACCGAATCAAAACTCATTTCCGACGGCTGCGGCGGCAAGTATCCCGAAGCACCTCATATATATAAGCGAAACGGCTGGTATTATCTGATGCTGGCGGAAGGCGGCACCGAATACGGGCATATGGAAACTCTGCAACGCGCCCGAAATATCTACGGTCCCTATGAGCCGTGTCCGCATAATCCGATCCTGTCGCACGGCGGAAACTGCCGCGATCCGTTGTCTACCGCCATTCAGGCGACTGGACACGCCGATATAGTAGAGGATCAAAACGGAAACTGGTGGCTGGTCTGTCTCGGCATACGCCCCATCGGCGCGATGCTGCACAATCTGGGTAGAGAAACATTCCTCTCTCCCATGCACTGGACAGGGGACGATTGGATACAGGTTGGGGATCATGGACGCATCCGCCTGCAGATGAAAGGTCTGCTGCCCGGAGGGGAGCCTGCACCGGTGAAGCATGACTTTGAGGATCACTTCGACGCCGAAACGCTGAATCTTCGATGGAACTTCGTTCGCAATCCGCAGAGGGAACGATATGCGCTTGAAAACAGCCGCCTCGTTATAAATGGCGGCAGTACTACTCTGTCCACGCTCCAAGGGCATCCCGCACTCGTTGCCGTCAGACAGCCGGAATTCTGTATAGAAGCGGAAACCTGCATGGAAGGCGATATAGTGCCGGGGCAGAGATCGGGACTGACCGCTTATTACAACGATTCGGCGCACTATGAGATATTCCTGACACGAAGGGCAGACGAACATTATGTGTGTTTGAGCAAACGGGTAGGAGATATTGAGGTCGTGACTGCCGCGCAGGAGATCGACGATTATAAGGGAACCGTTTATCTGAAACTCAAGACCGACAGACAATGGTATACTTTCTATTATAAGATAGGCGACGACTGGCGCGAGTTGGGCAGAGGAATGACTGCCTTTCTCTGCACCGAAGCTACCTGCACCATGACTTATACCGGAGTGTTTATCGGATTGTTTAGTGAAAAAGGAACTGCAAAGTTTGATTTCTTTTTGCTGAAAGCCCGATGATGAATCAAATTCCTTTCATGCGCTGCAACGCATTTCATATGGCGAAGTCATATTTCACACGCGAAGCGTATTTTACTTTCGTTTTGCCTTGATTAAATAGGCATGATCAATTTCATGTTTTTCAATTTCACAAAAACCGCATTTAAGAAACATATTTATTATTTCTTCCGGATCATCCGGATATATTTTCACTTGTCGAATGCCATATTCTAAAATATTATTTTGATTTTTATCAAGAGAAAGGACACAAACACCATTCTTTGCAAGGCACCTGTAAATCTTCTCGATCGCTCTACATTTGTTTTCAATGTGCATAAAAGTAAGTGAGGAATAAATTACATCAAATTGCTCGGCAAATGAGTATACCAGAAAATCATCGCAGATCAACTTGATATTAAAGTCTTGTAGATGCGGTTTTGCGATTTCAATGGTTTTGGGTGATATATCAATACCGCAGAAGAAACGCACGTGCGGAGCTACACTGATAGCCAATCTGCCTGTTCCGCATCCGATTTCCAAAGCGTTTTTTGCCTTATTAAGTTCAAGGAGTTTTATAAAAGGCTCCCCGTCCCATTTATTCATATATGCTTGTAATTTCGGTGGATCATTTACCGGGTCTTGACCTTCATCTATCAAATGATCATAGTGATAAATTACATCACTAATCATTTCGTATTCTCCTTTGCAGTTCGGCAGGAAGCAATCAGCATTACACGCAAGGAAGTACACTTTGCAGAAAGCGATTTGTATGATTGCTCGTCAATGTGGTTGGTTCTGTACAGCAACTCAAGCCAATAACCCGTTTCACTTGCTTCTTTTAAGGCAATTTCAAGCTTGGAAATAAAATCCTTCTTGCCTTGTGCATACTGTGCTTCGTGGATGTTAGCACCAATGGAGGTACCGCTTCTGCCAATTTGATTAGAAATAATAGCTTCCCGATTTTCTTTTAGCTGCCTTACAAGGCTTATAATATCCACAGAAAACTCCATTGATAGTTCTGCAAGCTTATTCTCTTTCGCGAAATCGCCTCCTTTTGCTTAATTGTATCACAGCATTTAGAACATTTCAATGATGCATCGACTTTGTCGATATGATGTATTGCGCTGTGCATAATATGATGTTGCTCGCTTCACTCGCAACGATGCGATGTTTGCCCCAAAGCATTAGGCGAAGCCGACATCATTAGTGTTAGCGGCATCATTAGTGAAACGACATCATTTGCCGAAGGCAAACATCATTCAAAAAGACCACTTTTGTCTGGTAGACAAAGGTGGTCTTTTTGTTGGCGTGCCC
>CAZYQB010000009.1:0-15576 GCA_964649595.1 uncultured Oscillospiraceae bacterium
GCTTTATCTTATCACTTGGCTCTCTGTTTTTCTATTCACTTGTTACCCTTCTATTTGTACCGCAACAGAGGAATTTTTGCTGACGCGGCAGCAGTGGTTTGACATAAACTATGAGCGTGTGGTATGCTGATGTTGACTGGAGGGATGATGAATGACTTTGACCGAAGCGGTGATCTACTCTGCAAAAGAGGATGCCGTGATTGAGAATATGGAATTTGTTTCGGAATATCTGGACGAGGTAAGCGGAAAAAACGCGGAGTTTGCCGAATGTCGGTTTGAAAAGTGCAGCTTTACGCCCTGCGATATAGATCGTTTCTATTTTGTAGACTGTACGTTTGAAAAATGTGATCTGTCGGGTATGAACTTTCGGGAATGTACCTTTCAGAGAGTAAAGTTTATTGGCTGCCGCGCATCGGGGCTGAATCTGGCGAAATCAATGATCCGCAATACCCTGTTTTCGGAATGTCTGATGCCGTATGCCAATTTTGCCGAATGTAAACTGACGCACATCAAGATGGAAGGCTGCACATTGGACGGCGCACTTCTGGGCAGCATGAAGCACAGTGATCTGCAGCTGAAAAAATGCTCCCTCAGAGGTGCGGAGCTGTTCAGAACGCCGCTGAAGGGACTGGATCTGACAAACTGCGAGATCGGCGGCATTGTGGTGGAGATAAGTGATCTGCACGGCGCGAAGGTGACAGCGGTGCAGGCGGTATCTTTGTCGAAGCTGATGGGACTGATTATCGAGAACTGAGAAAACGCACAGCCACCGATCAGAGAAAAAATGATCTGATCGGTGGCTGTTTGCTTTGGAATTATTTTGAATGGAAGATAGCTATTCTAAACCCGCTGCAGGCGGATCTCACGGATCCACATTTTTAAAGTGTGAATCACAGCAGGCTGGCTGCATCCTCGTCCAGCAGGAACTGTACGTTGGGATGGACCTGCAGCAGAGAAGCGGGCATCTTGGGTGTGATGTTGCCCTTGATGGCGGCAGCGATGGCAGGAGCCTTGTCCTTGCCAGTCGCCAGCAGGATGATGCGCTTTGCTGCCATGATGTTGCGGTTGCCCAGTGTGATCGCCTGACGCGGCACATCGTCGCGCTTCTCGAAGAAGCGAGTGTTTGCGTCGATGGTCATGTCGGTCAGGGTAACGATGTTGGTGGCGGAGACGAACTCATCGCCCGGCTCGTTGAAGCCGATGTGACCGTCGTGACCGATACCCAGAATCTGCAGATCGATGCCGCCGGCAGCTTCAACAGCCTCGTCGTAGGCGCGGGCGTCTGCCTCGTGATCCTCGCCGATGCCGCAGGGAACATGGGTGTTGGCCTTGTCGATGTTGATATGATCGAACAGCTGCTCGTTCATGAAGCGGCGATAGCTGCAGATGTGGTCGGGAGAGAGACCAATGTATTCATCGAGGTTGTAGGAGCGAACCTTCGAAAAATCGATCAGACCTTCGCGGTTCATGCGCGCCATTTCCTGATAGGTGGGGATGGGGGTGGAGCCGGTTGCCAGACCCAGCACGCAGTCTTCCTTCTTGAGAATTTCGCCGGCAACGATCATGGCAGCTGCCTTGCCGACTTCCTGAGCATTCTTATAGACATGAATCAGCATAGAAATTACCTCCTGATATGATTTTTAACGGTTAGTCCAGAGCATATCGTCCGGATGCTTCGCCCTTGCGGTAGATCCACTTGCCGTCGGTAAAATCCGGTACGGGCACAGGCATACCGCCCATGGTGATAGACTGTTCGCTCAGCGCGGTGATGCACAGCCACGAAGCGGCATCGTATACGTCGATGGGGAAAGGCTTGTTGTCCTGAACGGCTTCAACGAAGGCACGCAGCACCAGATAATCCATGCCGCCGTGACCGCCGCGCAGACCAAACTGCTCATATTCCACCCACAGGGGATGCTTGTAAGCCTGCAGCCAAGCGGCATCACTGCTCCAGTGATGCGGTGTGATGGGCGCACTGTTTTCATCGGCAGGATCGGTCAGATCGTTTTCGATATAGATCGAGTGGCTGTCTTCCATCCAAATGCCCTTGGTGCCTTGGACTCGTCCGCCGCGGGAATAGGGACGAGGCAGCGTGCAGTCATGAGTCAATACGATGGTTTCGCCGTTGGCGCACTGAATCATGGTGGTCACGATGTCGCCTTCTGTGATGGGGGCTTGGGTAATGGCATCGTTGGGACGGTTTTCCTTGAGCCATGCGCGCAGTCCGACTGCCTTTGAGGACATACTGACCAGCGACAGCATTCGATTTCCGCGGTTGATGTTCAGATATTTGGCGATGGGTCCCAGTTCATGGGTGGGATACAGCTCACCGTTTCGGTGCAGGAAATTGTCCTGACGGTAGTGGCGGTTTACGTCGCCCAAACCGATTTCATCGCGCAGGTCGTGTTCGTATCCGCCCTGACAGTGTACGAGCTCTCCGAATACACCTTCGCGGATCATGCGCAGCAGCGCCATTTCCGTAGAGTTGTAGCAGCAGTTTTCCAGCAGCATACAGGGGATACCGGTTTCCTCGCTGGTGCGCACCAGATTCCAGCATTCATTGATGGATGCTGCGCCGCCTACTTCCATGGCAACCGGCTTTCCGGCGCGCATAGCTTCAATGCAGATGGCAATATGCGTGGTCCAATCGGTTACGACGAGAACGGCGTCGATGTCGTTTCGGCGAACGGCGCGTTTGTAGTCGGTTTCACCGTCAGGACGGAAGCCTTGCCGGGCTTCGGCAGCATCCTGTGCCTTTGCCACACGGTCGCGATATTTGTCGCATACCACGCGAACCTTTACGTCAGGCATCTGGAGCAGTGTGTTCATGTGTCCACAGCCGCGTCCGCCCATGCCGATGATTGCCAGATAGATTGTCTTTCCGGATTCGCCCATATTGGCTCCGCCCATTTTTACATCAGGTCTGAGCATAAGAGTTTCCCCTTTCTTTTGTGAGCTTGTTTTGACAGGCTTGCTTGGGGTAAGTTCTGTTCGGTATACGTCAGACGAAGGAGTGTGTGCTTTGCTGAAATGCGCAAATCCGGTCGGACGGAATTCGTCTGACCGGCTGCGCAGGAAATATGTAAGATTCGGGAAAAAAGGCTGCGGATTAGTACTTTACCTTGGTCCACTCGCCGTTGTTGCGGGCGGATTCGCGCTCTGCGGTTGCCAGGCAGATGGTGCGGTAGGTGGATTCGACATCGGCGGTCTCGATGGCGGTATCGTTGACCAGAGCGTTGATGAAGTACTTGATTTCGCGGTAGTAGCCGTCATCACCATTGCAGTCGTCGGCTACGAAAGCCTCGCCGTCTACCGGGTAAACCTTGCATACACCGTCCACGAAGGTAACGGCGCCCTTTTCGAAGTTGGCGCGGTAGGTCATGGAGAAGGGATACTCGGGGCTGTTGATGGACCAGTCATCGGCGGTGTTGACGATGAAGCCGTTGTACAGATAGTTGGTGCTTACAGCATCGAAGCCCTGACCGGCGCCGACGTTGCGGCCGATGGTGGAAACTGCCTCGGGGATGCCGAACAGCCAGTTGACCATGTCAACATCGTGAACGTGCTGGTCGAGCAGGCAGCCGCCGGAACGGTTCTCGTCGAGCAGCCAGTCCTGGAAGGACCACTTGGGCCAGCCGCCGCCGCGGTAGAAGTAGCAGAATACGGGCTTGCCGAACTCGCCGTTTTCAACGTAGCTCTTGAGGGTCTCGTAAGCGGGCCAGAAGCGCAGGCACTGAGCGATCATCAGCTTGCGGTCGTTCTTCTTGGCGGCATCGATCATCATGCGGCACTGAGTGGGATTGATAGCCATGGGCTTCTCGCACAGAACGTGCTTGCCGGCGTTGAGCGCCTTGATGGCATAGTAGCTGTGCAGATAGGTGGGCAGAGCGATGTCGATGTAGTCCAGCTCTTCGTTGGCGAGCATTGCATCGAAATCGGTGTACAGGGAGAACTGGGAGAAATCGTAGGCAGCCTTGCCCAGATCGCCCATATTGCCGCCGGTGAACTGCTCCTCAAACTGCTTCTTGTTTACATCGCACAGAGCAACCAGCTTTACATCTGCACCTTCCTTCATCAGGCGCAGATACTGGTCGAGATGACCATGACCCATGAAACCAATGCCTACCAGACCAACCTTCAGCATAGTGTATTCAGTCCTTTCTTGCAATACGCTTGTTTCAATAATATTTTCGATAATATTCGGAAAATGAATTAGTACTCGAAGATCTTGTTCATCGCTGCGAAGGTATCCACAACAACGCGGTTGGTTTCGCAGGGGATGTAGTTGATCTCAGCGGTGAGATATCCGTCGTAGCCGACCTCACGCAGAGCCTTCATAACTGCGGGGAAGTTTACGTTGCCTTCCAACAGTTCGCAGAAGCCGTCCAGATTGCCGATGGCTTCCTTGAAGTCCTTCATGTGGATGCGGGCGATGCGATTGCCCAGGATTTTGATCCAGTGCTCGGGGAAGCCGATGAACTGGGTGTTGCCGACATCGTAGTATACCTTGACGTAGTCCGAGCCGATGGTGTCGATGAAGGTGCGCATCTCAAGGGGAGAGAGCAGGAACTTGTTCCATACGTTCTCCAGAGCGATCACGACACCGGCTTCTTCGGCATCCTTTTTAAGCTCGTTCATAGCCTGCAGAGCACGGTCATAAACCACGTCGTAGGACATTTCGGCGCAGCCGTCGATGAAACGTGCATTGACGCAGCCGGGAACGACCAGAATGGCGCCTACGCCCAACAGCTTGGCAGCCTTGAGCTGGAAGCGGACGGTTGCCATTGCCTGTGCGCGGATGGCGGGATCGTCGTGGGTGAGGGGAGTGCCCCAGTACAGACCGGTCGCCAGAGAGCTGATCTCGATGCCCAGCTCGTCAGCCAGAGTGCGGAAGGCAATGATCTGCTCATCGGTGCTCTCAAGGCTCAGGTCGCCTTCAGCGTCCAGAGAAAGCTCAATGCTGTCGTAGCCGGTGGCGGCAGCCAGACGCATGCAGTCAGCTTGCGACATGCCTGCCGGGAAAGACCATACGTTAATACCTTTTTTCATGAATAACTTACCTCACTTTCCCGATTCGGGGTATGATACTATTATATCAGATAGAAGCCTGCATTTGTTTATCTATTTGGTCGGAGTTTTTGACATTTTCGGCGCAGAATACGTTAAAAACAATTGACAAACCGTGTAAAAAGCTACATCATTAAAGAGAGGTGATTGATCGTGGAATATACGCCGCTGAAAATAGAGAGGGCGTTTAAAATTGAAAAGCTGTACAGCCTGCATTATTTTCAGTTTGCGGCAGGGTATATTTTCCCCGGAGAGAAACACAACTTTTGGGAAATGGTGTATATCGACCGCGGCGAAGCGGATATCGGGGCGGGCAAGCAGGTAGTGCGCCTTCGTCAGGGACAGGCTTTTCTGCATCGCCCCAACGAATTTCACTCGATTTGGGCAAATTCCGCCACCGGACCGAATATCATGGTGCTTTCGTTCGGATGCGGCGCAGGCATACTGCGCGCGCTTGCAGGGCACGCGCTTACGCTCAATGCGCAGATGCGAGGGCTTCTGCGTCAGCTCATCGCGGAGGGAAGAAACTGCTTTGGAAATCTGCTGGATATCTCCGGGCAGCGCGTGCTCATGCCCAGAGAAGATGCGCCCATGGGCAGTCAGCAGATGATCGTGCTGCTGCTTGAACAGATACTCATTCTATTGCTTCGGCAGGTACGGGAGGGACAGGAAGATGCGCTGTGTGAAACGCTGCATCTGACCGACGAGCAGAACGCCGCAGATCTTACCAATCAGCTTACGGCGCTTATGCGTGAGCATCTCGACGGCAGCTTGAGCTTTGAGGAGATATGCCGTAGATCTGGCTTGAGCCAGACGGCGCTCAAGGCGTGCTTCAGGCGCTACAACCGTATGGGCGTGATGGAATATTATCAGCGGCTGCGCATCGAGGAGGCGCGGCGGCTTCTGCGGGAAGGCAGGCTCAATGTTACGCAGACCGCGGAAACGCTGGGCTATTCGAGCGTACAGTCCTTTTCAAGGCAGTTCAAGCGGCTGATGGGCGTGACGCCGCTGAATTATCTCAGAACGATCCATCCGTGAAAAGATCTCCCTCCGACTGGAAATCGCGCAGTCGGAGGGAGATTTGATATATGAATGTATAAATGACGGAGAACTCAGCTTTCGATATTTCGGGAGGCGCGCCATGCCAGCCCCATTTTCACATCGCTGACGAGTGCGCCGTCTGCGTGCATCCGAACAAAGCGATCCAGCGATTCGGGGGTACCGTCCATGCCGTGCTCGGGTGTGGAGCACATGATCCACACCTGCGGCGCACCGGCGGCGTGAACTTCATCGGGTGTGATGCGGCTGAGCCAGTCCTCCCACAGGCGGATGATGCCTGCGCCGTTTTCGATGAACTCAGGATACATATCCATTTGCGGCATAAAGGCAAGTGCTCGTTCGGCAGGCATAAAATGACGCACTGCGCGCAGCACTTCGACCGATTCTACGCCGAATATGAACAGCTCTTTTGCGGCACGGAACTGATCGATCATGTCGGGATACGCCTTTCGTTCCTTGACGTGCAGCAAAATGGGCTTGTCGGCGCGGTAGGTGCGGATGAGGTCTTGAAGCGTGATTATCTCGCGTCTAGCACTTGCGAGAATGGTGCGCAGTTCACACAGTGTCAGATCACTTACTCTGCGGCAAACGGAGGTCAGCCGGTCGGTGGTTTCGTCATGATAGATCACATACTGACCGTCTCCCGTGCGGCGTACGTCGCATTCAACGGCATAAATGCCTTCCTGCGCACTGTATTCAAGACTTGAAACCGAATTTTCGGGGCAGCCGGGTGTTTCGTTGCGATGGGCGATCAGTTTGAAAGCATGGAAATCAGACATATAATACAGCTCCTTATTCTCCCCGAGGGTTTACACGTCGCTTGATCGGCTGTGCATCACTATTGCGGTCACTGCTGCCGAGTATATCTCGGCGCAGCACTCTTGCGATCTCCCGTGCGTGCAGCCGCTGCCGTTCATCCTCTTTTTCGGGCGAAAGCGGTCTGCCTGCCTCGAAGATGAGGGCGAGTACCGGAACAAACATTCCCAGCACAAAGCCGCGGAATCCGGAGTATCCCTTTTCGTGCGCAAGCATGGCGGTGAGTACCGATTGTATGATGAGGAAAATGATAATCAGCGTCCACTTGAGAACATTGAGAAGAAAGGCACTGTCGGCTCCGATTGCTTCAAGAAAACTCATATTCAAGGCTCCTTTCGCTGTTTTGCATGAGGGAAATATTTTGATAAAAGAATGATAGCATGATGCGGTAAGAAGCGTCAAGGGGTAGAAGTGCGTTTGGGAGAAATTGGGATTCGCTTGATAGGATAATGTCAATTGCTTGACAGTGAAAGCAGGAAAAGGTATGATTTAAATCAGAAAAATAACCAAAGGCGGTGAAGAAAATGCAGTCTTTGCTCAAAGAATGGTATACGGCGATGCGGCAATGTCATCTAACGGTCGGATTCGAGGAAGATCAGCGTGCGGCGCAGGTGGACGAGGCACTGTTTGAAGAGGTGTTCGAGTGGAGAGCACAGGAGATCAGAATGTGGATTGAGGATTTCTGCTCGATGTCAGAAACACCCGAAGAACTGGATAAATGCCCAAATCATCTTCAGCAGCTGTATGAAATCACCGGCGATGAAACACACAAGGCTACTGCTGCGGCATATGAATATTATCATCAGCATCCCGAAGTGTTTCGTGAGGTTATGCTGCTCAGACTGCGCGATGCGATGAAGCGCAGTCGAAAATTCTATCCGGCGGAGATTTTAGATATGGTTGCCGATGAACGGGTATTCACCTGTCGTGTAGCAGCCAGAGAAGTAATTGAGCAGATGTATCGGATAGAGGAAGAAAGCGGGCGCAGGATGCGTGAAATTAGCGGAAAGATGCGTAAACGCGAGGAAGCACTCAAAGAGAAGTTTTCAGAAGATATTCCCAAGTATTTTGACTTTCATGATGTGCAGGTGAAAGCATTGCGTTGGGAAGAAAATAATTTAATTATTGAACTGGATGAACACTGCAATGCTCGAGAGGTTAAGGAGGTTCGTCTGCACGATTGCCGCATCGAATCTATGGATGAGGGGATTGAAGGCGCATACTGGCTCTACGACGAACTGTATATGACGGAAGATAGCAGAATCGGAGTATGTGTAATGTTGGAAAAAGAATCCGAAGCGCCATATGACGATAATGCCGAGGATGAGCGCATTCGGGAGATGAATTTGACCGTCGGCGATATTACGTTTGTGCGGGAAGAAGGCGCACAGCAGCGCGAAGAGAGATGGAATCTCATCCATGAAGAACTTGTGCGTATGGGCGTTGATTTCAGCCGACCGATTGATTCGTGGCTGCATGACGAGGCGGTACGGCGGGTAAACGAGAAGTACGGCGAGCTGGAAGGAATGTATATTCCGACTATTGAGGACATGAGGAACATTTTGAATGAGGCACTCGGCAGAACAAAGACTCCGAGCAAGGAAAAATAAAAATCCCTAAAGCAGGTGCAAAAAGTAAACGGCGGCGTGCATGAAACCACCGTTTACTTTTTTGTGTGTATACGGTATAATGAGGAATATTGTGAACGTACATTCGTAAAATACAGTGAAGGAGGAATATTGTGAAAATTCTTCATCTTGCAGACCTTCATCTGGGGCGCAGTCTGGCGGAGTTCAGCCTGTTTGAGCTTCAGAAGGAGTTTCTGACCAAAATTGTAAATGATATTACCGAAAAGAAAATTGATGCCGTGGTGATCGCAGGGGACGTGTACGACCGCAGTCTGCCGTCGCTGCACGCGGTACAGCTTTTGAATGGATTTCTTTCTACGCTGGCATCCATGAAGGTGCCGGTACTGATGATCTCCGGAAATCATGATTCGGCAGAGAGATTGAGTTTTTTGAGCGACGTGCTGAATGTGACCGGCATTTATATCGCCGGCGAATATACTGTCGGCGCTGCACCCGTCACCCTTGAGGATGAACACGGAAAGGTGAACTTCTATCTGCTGCCCTTCTTCCGTCCGGGCGTTGTGCGCTCTCAGGTCAAGGATGCGCGCATCGAAACCTACGATGATGCAGTGCGCGTGGCGGTGGAGAAAATGAACGTCAATACTCAAGAGAGAAACGTGCTGCTGGCACATCATTTCGTATGTGCGGGCGGATCCATGCCTCTGCAGTCCGATTCCGAAATGCCGTTTATCGGAGGATTGGAACTGGTGGATGCGGCAAATTTCGATGCTTTTGATTACGTTGCGCTGGGACATCTGCATCAGGCTCAGAAAGTGGGACGTTCTGAAGTGCGCTATGCAGGTTCGCCCATTAAGTATTCTCTGAGCGAAGCGCAGATGCCTAAGAGCTATGTGATCGTGGATCTGGGCGCAAAGGGTGAGGCAGACATCGAGAAGGTGCCGATAAAGCTTTCTCTGGATTTGAGAAGCCTGCGCGGCACGCTCGAAGAGATCATGAACCTGCCCGAAAGCGATGCCGACGGCGATTTTGTTGCCGTGCAGCTGACCGATGTGGAGCCGGTGTATGATGCCATGCAGACGCTGCGCACCCGCTATCCGCGTGTGATCTCCGTGCGCAGGGAGAGAGATATGGTTTCTGCGTCGGTACGCGGTATGTCGATCGATGCAGTGAGAGAACTGGATCCGTTTACTTTGTTTGATAAGTTCTATCAGTCGCGTACAAAGTCGGAACTGACTGAAAACGAAAAGAAGGATATCCTTCAGGCGCTGGAGGAAGTCAGTGAGGAGGAACGCGCATGAGACCGATCGAGCTGGAAATGAATATGTTCGGCGCATATGCCGCGCATACCAAGCTGGATTTCACCAAATTGGGCGAAAGAGGCGTGTTCCTGATTACCGGCGACACGGGTGCAGGCAAGACCACGCTGTTTGATGCAATCATGTATGCGCTTTATGGTAATGTCACCAATAACGCACGCCGCAGCGGCACCACCATGCGCAGCGACTATGCCTCCGCAAAGGATCAGACTTATGTACAGCTCACCTTTGAGCACGGCGGCAAGATATATGTCATCAAGCGATCCCCGCAGTATGAGCGTGCGCTGCTTAGAGGCGTGGGTACCACTACGCAGCAGGCACGCGTTTGTCTGACCATGCCCGACGGCAAAACCTATGAAAACTTCAATGACGTAGAGCGCGAGATCAAGGCGCTGCTGCGTTTGGATTATGTGCAGTTCAAGCAGGTCGCCATGCTTGCTCAGGGCGAGTTTTTGAAGCTGCTGCTTGCAAAGAGCAACGAGCGCGAGGCGATTTTCCGCCAGCTGTTCAATACGCACGACTGCGACCGCATGGTGCGTGCGCTCAGCCGTCGCGCCGATAAGCTGGAGCGTGAACGAGACAGCGCCGCACGAGAGATCGTGCTGGGGCTGCACGCGCTCAAGTGGTCGCTCGGCGAAAAGCCGGTCATCCAGACGGCGGAGGATGCGCCCAAGCTGCTCAAGCGCGCCAAAGAGGATGCCGAAAGCATGACTGCGCGCAAGGGAACGCTGTCCGGCGAGATCGCCGTGCTCGATCAGCAGTACGCCGATGCCATTCGCGAACGGGAACAGGCGAAGCATGACAATGAGCGCTTTGCTCAGCTGGATGAGCGCCGAGCCGAGCAGCAGACGCTTCTTGCCAAAAAGGACGATGCCGAAATACTGCGCGCACGGCTGAATGCGGTCAATCGCGCCCTGCAGCTGCGCGGTCATGAAGCAGCGGTGAGCAGCATCAACGAACAGCTTACCCGAGTTAAGTTTGAACGCATTTCGCTGGAGGAGCGCAGAAAACAGGCGCTTTTCAGCTATGAAGAGAGTGAGAAAAATCTCCAAAAGACACCCGAATGGCGCAGTGAGATGGATGAACTCAACCTTCAGGCGCAGACGATGCGTCAGCTCATGCCCAAATATGAGGAACTGACACGACTTGCCGCGCGCCGCATGAAGCTTGTGCGCGCCATGCAGCTTTCGGAAACGGCGCTCGCTCAGCTCAGCAGTGCAAAGACTGCACAAGAGCAGCTCATCGAGCGCATTTCGGCGATCATTGAGCAGAATGTAGATGCCGAGGCAAAGGCGGCAGAACTTAACGGAAAGCTCAGCGAAGAACAAAACCGCGTCCTGCAGACGGCGAAGCTGAGAGATATACTTTCTCAGCGCGCGCTGAGTGTTCGGGAGATCGCTCAGATCACCGCAGGTATGAACGCAGCGGACGATTACTATATCCACTCCGAACGAGCCTATAATGAAGCATATCGCACCTTCCTGCTGGCGCAGGCAGGACTGCTTGCCCAGTCGCTCGAAGAAGGCAGACCCTGCCCGGTATGCGGCGCTTTGGAGCATCCCGCACCGGCAAAGATGTCGCTCAGTGCGCCCACCGAGAGCAGCCTGCGCGATATGAAGGCACAGATGGAAGCTGACAGCCGCGCGCTCAATCAGTGGCGCAACAGGGCATCTGCCGCACAGGCACAGCTTGCCGAACTGGATCGCTACGGCAAGGAGCTGGCGCAGCAGCTTTCAGTAGAGTATGATGCAGAGGCTGCTCGTCAGGCATATGCTGTGGCGCTGCAGCGCACGGCGGCGCTCAAGGGTGAGATTATTCCCTATCAGAAGGCGGCGGAGGATGTGCGCCGCTGTCGCGAGCAGCTTCCGCAGCTCAAGAGCAAGGAGCAGTATATCGCAAAACAGGCGGAAGAGGCTTCGGCGCTGTTTGCTGCACAGCGCGAGGAGATGTCGGGCATAAATGCAAGCATTGAGTCGATCAACGAGGTACTGGGCGGTCACGGCGAAACGGTTGCTGCTGCGCGCCAGAAGCTGGCGATCACAGAACAGGCGCGCGATCAGTTGGCAGCATCGATTGAACGTGCCGAAAAGCTTTCGCAGGCGGCGAAGAAGGAGCTCGATCATATCGAAGGGCGCGAGCAGGAGCTTATTGCCCAGGAAGAGCAGCTGACCCAAAGGCACACACAGGCGCGTGATACTCTTGCCAATGCCATGCATGAGCAGGGCTTTGAGGAGGAAAAATCATATTATGCGGCAGTTCGCGACATTGCTAATCATGAACGACTGACGCGTGTGCTCACCAAGTATGATCGTGATATGGAGCGAGTGGAGCGCGAAGTGGAACGGCTGAGCACGGAAACGCAGGGACGTGCGCGCCGCGATATCAATGAGCTTAATCTGCGCGTAAACGATTTTAAGAATCAGATTGAACGCCTGCGCAGCGAGGATGCGCTGATCGCCGGCACGATCGATTCGAACGCACGCACCTGCGCACTTGTTGAAAAGGCACAGGGCATTTATGAAACGGTCAAAAACGATGCAGAGCGCGTGCGCCGCCTTGCGAAGATCGCCGACGGCACCATGAGAAGCGAGCAGCGAGTTTCCTTTGAGCAGTTTGTCCAGAGCAGCTATCTGGACAGCATTCTCAATCGCGCCAACGTGCGTCTGTTGAGAATGACCGAGGGAAGATTTGAACTGCGCCGCCGTGAGGGATCCAAGCGCACGCTCGACGGAGCGCTGGAACTTAACATCATGGACTATCACTCCGGACGGCAGCGCCCGGTAGGTACGCTTTCCGGCGGCGAAGCGTTTCTTGCATCGCTTTCGCTGGCGCTGGGTCTGTCGGAAACCATTTCCGATGAGGCTGGCGGCGTGTCGATCGATACGCTGTTTGTGGATGAAGGCTTTGGATCGCTTGACCCGGCGTCGCTCGATCAGGCGATCCGCACGCTGATGCAGTTGGGCGAAGGCAGCCGCCTGGTGGGCATCATCTCGCACGTCAGTGAATTGAGAGAGCGCATTCCCAATCAGCTGATCGTTACCGGCTCCAAGGAACACGGAAGCCGCGTGCGCATGGTCACCGACTGATAAAAAACGCATACGAAAAAGCATATATGCAAAACACCACCGGTTCCGCACGATGTGCAGGATCGGTGGTGTTTTGACGTGGCTGGATTCGACAAGGCGCTTTAATAGCCGGCGGAGAACAGATCGGCATTCATGCCCAGACCCGGCATATTCATATCGGAATAATCTATGCCGCCGGAATAGTTGTAATCATCGACATATTCGCCGGTAATGATTTCCAGCAGACGGATCCCGGCATTTTGGAGCAGATCCGGGTCTCGACTGTAGGCATATACCTCAGCGGTCAGCACGCCTGTGCAGATCACTAAAATGATAATCGTTGCGATCAAGCTGACTACAAAGCGCCTTTTGTGTTTTTCGGTAATGGTGCGCATCACGCCGATGAAGCCGATCGCTGATAGTATGATGCCCAGCACCGGCACCCAGCATAGAAGCAGAGCGACCACAGAAGTAGTCACGCTGCGTCCCATTCGTCTGCGTTCCTCTCGTTCATGGGATCTTGTGAACCTTGCCATGTGTTATCACCCTTCAATATTTTCGGACATATGTCTCGATTCCTTGAATATATACGACGGGAAATTATTCCCTGCAGTTCCGCCGCGCAGCGGAAATTTTCAAATATTTCCTACAGCGGCAGCAGAATATGGAATCGAGATCCGTGTCCTTCCTTGGATTGTACTTCGATAAAGCCGCCGTGGGCACGAATGATAATACGTGCGATGCTCAAACCCAATCCGTGCCCATCAGTGCGGCGAGTGCGTGCTGGATCGGATCGGTAAAAGCGCTCAAATATGCGCTGAAGATCCTGCTTAGATACGCCGATGCCGGTATCTGTGACTGAAATGCGGCAGAAATTTTCTTCTTTTTGGCAGGAAAGCGTGATACAGCCGCCTTCAGGCGTGTATTTGACGGCATTATCCAGAAAAATGCGCAGCGCCTGTTTGAGAGAAGCGCGGTCACCGCAGATGATGGCGCGGTGCAGATCGCCGTGTATTACGCGATGTGATTTTGCGATCAGTCGGGTTTCTTTGAAAAGTTCTTCTGCCAGCTCGCCTGCATCGAAATATATCTTTTCATATTGATGGGTGCGGTTGTCGTGGCGGGCGATAAACAAGAGCTGCTCGACCAGTTCCTTCATGCCCATGGCTTCGCTGCGGATGGCGGCGATCGATTCGTCACGCACTTCCGGATCGCTTTTACCCCAACGCTCAAGCATATCGGCATAGCCCTGTATGACTGCGATGGGCGTGCGCAGCTCATGGGAGGCATCTGATACAAACTGCTTTTGGGTATTGTATGCCGCCTCGATGCGATCGAGCATATCGTTGAGCACGTCGGACAGCTCTCTAAGCTCGGTGCGTGCGCCGTGAAGCTCTATGCGTTCGCTTAAATTGCTAGCGGACAGGCGGCGCGCCGTTTCGGCGATTTCGGTGATCGGGCGCAGCGCGCGGCGGCTGATGTGCTCGCCCTGTCGCATGAGCGTTCCGATGCGAAAGGCTTCGAGTATGATCCATGTGACCAACAGCACACAGTAAAGCTGGGATTCGCCGGAAAGCACATACTGCACGCATACTTGCGCGTCGCTCAGAGGTACATCGATGGTCATGACCAGCCGACGGTCGCAGAAGGAGAGAAATCGGAGCCTCTGCTGTTCGGGTTCAAGCGGTGTGATCTGAGCGCGGTCGATCTGCAGCATCATATCTGTAGGTGCGGATCCTTCTGCGGAAATGCCTTGTGCGTAGATGTGTGCTGCATCGCGTGCGGACACGGAAGCATTTCCCAACGCGCAGATCCAGTATACTGCGGAGAGCAGCAGTATCTGCCAGATCAGCGAACGCAGCAGAAACAGCGAATAGCTGAAGGAAATGCGGATGCCCAACGACTGCCGCAGCCGTCCTTTTTTTCGGGAGTTGTTTTTCATGGAACACTCCTTTATCAGATGGTCGGGATCATTCGTCCAGCTTGAACAGATAGCCCACGCCGCGCACGGTATGGATCAGCTTGATGCCGAAGGGATCATCGATCTTGCACCTCAGATAGCGGATGTATACATCTACCACATTGGTATCCCCGGCATAGCTGTATCCCCAGACTTTGTCCAAAAGCTCGTTTCGGCTCAGGGCAATGTTTCTGTGCAGCATCAGATATTCCAGCAGATCGAATTCCTTTTTGGTCAGCTGCACGGCGCGCCCTTCATAGGTGATCTCACGGCTGTCTCGATCCAGTCGAAGCGCGCCTTCGGACAGCACTCGGCTGTCCTTCTGTCGGGCGGAGTGTGCGGTATGACGCTTGAGCGCTACGCGGATGCGCGCGAGCAGTTCCTCGATGGCAAATGGCTTGGTCATGTAGTCATCTGCGCCCATATCCAGACCCATGACCTTGTCGGATACATCGTCCTTTGCGGTGAGCATGATGATGGGCACGCCGTCCTTTTGGCGGATGCGGCGGCATACCTCGATACCGGACAGCTCCGGCAGCATCAGATCGAGTATAATCAGATCACTGCACCATTCCTCGTGCGCCTTGAGTGCGGCGCGTCCGTCGTATGCCAGACGGATGGCATAGCCTTCGTGCGTCAACTCCAGCTCGAGATAACGTGCGAGCCTTCGTTCATCCTCAACAACCAGTATTTTCTGCATCGGT
>CAZYQB010000009.1:15586-18368 GCA_964649595.1 uncultured Oscillospiraceae bacterium
GGTACAGCCAGCTTTTCGGAATTTTCACCGGAGTATAAATACGCGAAAGCGGCAAGCCTGCAAAAAGCAGCCTGCCGTCCGCGGTGGGAAATATGAAATTATGTGATCGGGAAACACAGGTCAGGAGACGGTAATGCTCGGAAAATCGTCGTCATCGTCCTTTTCTGCAGCCGGCTCTGCGGCAGGCTCATCCTCATAAACGGGTGTTTCCGTTTTGTCGGCGGTCTGGATGCGCACGCTACATCCGCATACCAAGCCGAGGATTACGGCAGCAAATACTGCGTATGCGCCCAGAAGGAGCATCAGCAGAAGGAACAGCACGGAGAGATTGACGAGCGTTTCCCCCTTGCGTTCCACGCGGATGCGGGTGGTCATACCCTTGTTCCAGAGCTGTTTGAGCTGTTCGATGATCTCGTCGAAATTGACCTTGTGCCCCTGCGGAGCGTTGTCCAGACGACCGCGCTTTTCCAGCTCGATCAGAGCGCGTGCGGTGTCGCCGTTGTACTTGTCCAGCAGGGCAACGGCTTCTTCATAACTGACGCCGGCTTTGCTTCTGAGGGTTTCAACATCTTCAAGAGTATAGGTTTTTGCCATAGGGATCATCCTCCTAAAACAGATGCGTTTTTTTACAACACGATGTGAGCATCGGGGCGTTTAGCGCGGCTTAGTCGACAAGAGAGAAGCTGGCAGATCAGCGGCATACAGCGAAGCAGCATCATGATAAACATCATCCATCCGCCGACGGGCTTGGAGCATACAAAAGCTGCGATCAGAGCGATGAGCGAGATCAGCCTAAGAGGCTGCACGCGGCGGATCAGCGCAAGGGAATTGCGCCATGCCTGACGGATGCGGTCGCTGACCGGACGCACACCGTCTTTGATGCATACGGGCTCAATGAAAACGCTTCTTTCATCCTGCCATGTGCGCAGAGCCTTTCGATAATCGCCCTCAAAGCGTCTGAGCAGCGCAACGGCTTCGTCATATTCCATGTTTGTCTCGTCGCACAGACGATGGATATCATCCATTATAATTCGCATTGACCTTAGCCTCCGTTATATTGATGTCCATATTATAGCATATATATGCGGCGCACGCTTGAGAGACAGGTGATCCGATCATGAGAATACGATGAGAATTTGACGCTCTCTATTATACACCCGATCAGCTTGAAAGGCAACGGTCGGACGATCCGGACTGCATAATTACAAACAATTTCCAAGTGTAAAAAATCGCGTTCATGCCACACTAATCTCAGACTTGCAGGGGAGGTGAAAAAGCATGGCGAACAACAACCGCGTCAATGTTCCCGAGGCAAAGGAAGCACTCTCGAACATGAAGCACGAGGTCGCACGCGAGCTGGGTGTAAACCTCAAGCAGGGCTATAACGGCGATCTGACGGCGCGCGAAAACGGCTACGTAGGCGGCTACATGGTCAAGAAGATGATCGAAGACTATGAACGTCAGGCAGCCGGAACGTCCACCAAGTCCAGCCGCTGAGAGAAATAAGGCTTGGAGGTCTTTTCTCGTCATCGGAGATCTTGTTTCAAGGAAGTTTTTTAAGTCGATTGATATTTAAGGAGGAAATTTATCATGGCAAACAATAACAACAATCAGATCAATGTTCCCGAAGCAAAGCAGGCAATGTACAACTTCAAGCATGAGGTCGCCAACGAACTGGGCATCAACCTCAAACAGGGTTATAATGGTGATCTGACTTCCCGTGAAGCCGGTTCCATCGGCGGCATGATGGTCAAGAAGATGATTGAGGATCAGGAAAAGAAGATGAGCCAGGGCAATACCCGAAACTAATCCGCATTTTCTGAAAAGAATTGACAGTGATCTGTCAGCAAAGCTCCGTCCGAAAAAGGGCGGAGCTTTGTGCTGTTGATCGGTAATGAATAATTAACAAAGTAAAGGATTGCAATTTTTTAAGATTGTGGTATCCTTATTACATACGTTAAGAAAGGACTCATCAGTAAATGTATAATTGCCGTTTTGCAGCAGAATATTTTTACTTTTACTTTATTAACAATGCCGTTAATAAAGCGTTTTGCTGCGAACAAATCAGTTGACTGAAATGCTTCGGGATCATTTGATGAGATGCCGGTTGAAATCATAGAGCAGGCATTGATCGGATACCAGAGAATAAAAGATTCCGGATGCAGTCAAAAAAGAACTGAAACAGAACGTCGCAGTAAAAACTGGCGGCGTTCTTTTTTGTGCAATGAACATGAAATTTCAAATATCATTGTAGGATGGGTAATACGGAAGGAGCGTAAAAACATGATCGTTATTTTGAAGGACAATGCAGATCAGCGGCAGGTGGAGAACCTTACCAATTGGCTGGAGAGCATGAAGATCGGCACTCATCTCTCTCACGGCAGCAGACACACCATCATCGGTTTGATCGGTGATACCTCTCAGGTGGATATTGAGCTTTTGCAGTCGCTTGACGTGGTCGAGGCAGTTCGCCGCATTCAAGAGCCGTATAAAAACGCAAACAGAAAATTTCACGAGGACGATACGGTGGTAGATGTAGGCGGCATCAAGATCGGCGGCGGACATTTCCAGATGATCGCCGGTCCCTGCTCGGTAGAATCCAGAGAGCAAATCATTGCCATCGCCAAGGAGATCAAAAAGTCGGGCGCGACGATGCTCAGAGGCGGTGCATTTAAGCCGCGCACTTCGCCGTATGCCTTCCAGGGACTCCAGAAGGAAGGTCTGGAGCTGCTGCTTGAAGCCAAGCGCGTGACCGGGCTGCCCATCGTTACCGAGATTATGG
>CAZYQB010000010.1:0-3732 GCA_964649595.1 uncultured Oscillospiraceae bacterium
TGTAGAAACCGCGCGCGATGCCCACCGCAGTCGCCATGCTGGTCACGACCGAAGAATGCGAGCTGGGCATACCGCCCAAGCCGAAGAACAAGCGCGAGAAATCCCACTTTTTTTCAATGATCGCCGTAAACACGATCTTCAAAAACTGCGCACTGAACCATGCAAGCACGCCGATAATCAGTATCCGATTGCTAAAAATTTCCTGAATGTATCTCAAATCTATCTCCTCCTGCGCGCGGCGCGGGGTTTATGCGCAATGCAGCGATCAATATACCCTGTTCGCCATATCCCTGAGCAGCTGATCGAAAAATGCCGCCTTATCCCCGAAGATGGAGATAAATTCTCTGGCGCGGCTCTCCAGCTTTTTGGCGTGCTCACGCGCGCCCTCCAGTCCGTACATGGTCACGAAGGTCAGCTTGCCGCTTTCCTCGTCCTTGCCGATCGATTTGCCCAGCAGCGCCTGATCTCCCACCACATCCAGAATATCATCGACCACCTGAAACAGCAGCCCGAAATTCACGCCGTAACCGATCAGCGCACGCATCTCGTCGCTATCGGGCACAAAGCCTGCCAATCTGCCTGCCGCCGACAGCGGAGAGATCAGCATCCGCGCCGTCTTGTTGACATGGATGTAGTCGAGCAGCTTTTCATCCTTGATGTCTGCCTTTTCGCAGTAGAGATCCATGCACTGACCGCCCACCATGCCGTATACGCCTGCGCCGTGCGCGATCTCATACATGGCGGCATTGTGCTGCGCCGCACGCTCAGGATATGACATCGCATTTTCCAGCATCAACTCAAAAGCAAGCGACAAAAGCCCGTCTCCGGCAAGGATTGCCTGTCCCTCGCCAAACACCACATGGTTGGTCGGTCTGCCGCGGCGCAGGGTGTCATTGTCCATGCCGGGCAGATCGTCATGAATGAGCGAATAGGTGTGGATCATCTCCAACGCACAGGCAGGGATCATGGCTTCCTCCCGATCTACGCCCAGCATATCCGCCGCCGCCAGCAGCATCGACGGACGCAGCCGCTTTCCGCCCGCGGTCAGGCTGTAGCGCATGGCATTCTCCAGAAGCCACGGCATATCGCCCACCTGAGGCACCGCCTGCTGTGCTTCGGGAAGCAGCAGATCCAATTTTTCTTCAATGATCGCAGCGTAGTCCTTCAGAGTCATTCTTCTACCTCCCCGGAAATATCGATTTCTTTGAGCGAATCGGTCAGCGCGGCGATCCGCTTTTCGCCCTTGTCGAGCAGCTCCCTGAGCTTTGTCACCAATGCCGCACCTTTTTCATACGCAGCAAAGGATTCCTCCAGCGTGAGCCGACCGCCTTCTATCGCTTCAACCAGCGCAGTCAATTCCTCCATACCTTCCTCAAAGGTCATTTTCTTTGCCATATATATTCTCCTTCCCAACGCTGTCAGTCTGGACAAAAAACATTGAGATGAAATCGGTACCAAGGGGCTTCCTCACTCATCCACCGTCTGCACAAGCGCCCTGATCGTTCCGTCGCGCATACGGATTTCTATCACCTGTCCGACCGGCACCGCCTTTGAATCGCTCACTGCGCGCCCATTGGCATATACCGCCGCATAGCCGCGCTCAAGCACCGCCGACGGATCAAGTCCCCGCAGCGAGCGCTCCATCATGTTCAGCTCACGCCGCGCGCTCTGTATTCTTGCTTCAAATGCAGCTTTCAGGCGCAGCTCAAGCAGCTCTACCCGGCGCAAGCGCGATTCGGTCAGCAACAGATGCCGCGCACCCATCAGACACACAGTCCGGTGATGAAGCATATTTTTCTGATGAAAGCAGATCCTTTCCATGCTGCGCGAAAGCCGGTCCGCAAGCCCATCCAGCGCCCGTCTGCGCACATCGATGAGCACGCACTGCGGCACACGCAGCGCCTCCCGTTCGCACAGGCGCTCCAGCTGAGAAGTAAGCAGCATATGTCTGCCCATCAGCGCGCGTGTCATGCGGATCATCAGCGCATCGACATCGCCTTTCAGTTCGGCTGCCACCGGCACGGTCAGCTCGGCTGCCGCCGACGGCGTAGGCGCGCGCAGATCCGCCGCAAAATCCGCAATGGTAAAATCGGTCTCATGCCCCACGCAGGACACCACCGGTATATCCGACCGCGCAATCGCGCGCGCCACCGTCTCCTCGTTAAACGCCCACAGATCCTCCATCGAGCCGCCGCCGCGTCCGCACAGGATCACCTCGGCACGTCCGTCGCGATTGAGCTTATCGATGGCATCGGCGATCTCCTGCGCCGCACCCGTGCCCTGCACGCTGGCGGCGGCAAGCAATATGCTCACATTGGGATCGCGTCTGCGCGCAATACGAACAATATCCCGCAGCACCGCACCCGTGCGCGATGTGACCACGCCGATCACCTTAGGCAGCATGGGCAGCGGTTTCTTGAGCGACGGATCAAACAGACCTTCCTCGCTCAGCTTCTGCTTGAGCGCCTCAAAGCGCAGATACAGCTCGCCCGCACCTTCCTGCTCGATCTTCTCCACATACAGTTGATATGCACCGCTTTGGCTGTAGAGCGATGCTGAGCCGGTCACGGTCACGCGCATACCGTCATGCGGCTGAAAGTTCAGATATATCGCGTGCTGCCGGAACATGGCGCACTGCACCCGTGCGCCCTCATCCTTGAGCGTAAAATACCAGTGACCGCTGATGTGCCTTTTGCAGCCGGACAGCTCGCCGCGCACGCGGATCGAGCGCAGCATCGGATCACCCGAAAGCATCCGCCGCACATACTCATTGAGCTGCGTTACGGAGATCGTCCAAGCCGATGCCGATCGAAAGCCCCGATCAGAGGGCATACTTTTCCGCCGCCTTTACAGTGTTTTCCATCAGCATGGCAATGGTCATGGGACCTACACCGCCCGGAACCGGCGTGATCCATCCGGCAACCTTTTGAGCCTCGGCAAAATCAACGTCGCCCGTAAGCGTACCGTCGTCAAGGCGGTTGATGCCCACATCGACGACCGCAGCCCCCGGCTTTATCATATCACCCTTGACAAAGTTTGCCCGTCCTACGGCTGCGACCAATATATCGGCGCTTCGGGTGATATCAGCAATGTTTTTCGTTTTGGAATGACACACGGTCACAGTGCAGTTTTCCTGCAGCAGCAGCAGTGCCATCGGTTTCCCGACGATGTTGCTCCTGCCGATCACCACCGCATTTGCGCCCTGCATGGGCACGGAGCTTCTTCGGAGCAGTTCGATGCAGCCCGCAGGCGTGCACGGCAGCACGCTCGCCTGACCGGACAAAAGCGCACCTGCATTCATCAGATGAAATCCGTCTACATCCTTGCGCCAGTCCACCTCAGCAAGCGCCCGCGCTTCGTCCAAATGCTTAGGCAGCGGAAGCTGAATGAGCAGACCGTGAATGGAGGCATCCGCATTGATCTCGCGGATCTTCTCGATCAGCTCCTGCTGCGTGGTTTCGGCGCTCATGCGGATAACGTGCGATTTGATGCCGCACGCCTTGCACGCGCGCGCTTTGTTTCTGACGTACACCTGCGAAGCAGGATCATCGCCCACCAGTATGACTGCCAGCGACGGCTCCACACCGCGCTCTCTGAGTGCATCGCAGCGCACCTTTACCGCCGCCTTCACATCGGCGGCAACGCCCTTTCCATCGATCAAAATTGCCATACGCTTCTATCCTTTCATTGGGATGTGCTTGCCGCACGGGCCTAAACGTGCTTGCCGCACGG
>CAZYQB010000010.1:3832-17283 GCA_964649595.1 uncultured Oscillospiraceae bacterium
GTGCTTGCCGCACGGGCCTAAACGTGCTTGCCGCACGGACAATATTGCAATAAAGGGCACGCCCAACACAGCTGCAATGCTGCGCCCGTACCCTTTCGCTGCGGTAAACACCGACGTATTATCGTTTACTTCTGACGATGCTGCCCAGCACGCCGTTGATGAAATTGACCGCCTTGGGCTCGGAATAGATTCGCGCCATCTCCAGCGCCTCGTTGACCGCCACGCCGTCAGGCAGATCGGTATAGAGGATTTCATATGCCGCCACGCGCATGATGCTCAGATCCACGCGCGAAATGCGCTCCAGCTTCCAGCCCACCGCGTATTTTGCGATCTGGGCATCCAGATCTGCCTTCTTCTCCGTTACGCCGGAAAAGATCATTTCCATGTATCTGTATTCCTTTTCATCGGGCTGCAGCTCCAGCATTCCCTCACGGGTGTCCTCACCGCCGTCACCACCCATTTCCCATTCGTATATCAGCATCATTGCTGCAGTACGCGCACCGGTTCTGTCCATCTTTCTCATTCCCCTCTCAAACGTATTCCTGACGGATGTGCTTTTTACAGCACAAATGCCGACGCGGCACAAAAATGCCGCGTCGGCTGTGTGTTACTTGCGCCGCGCAATCCAGCTCTTGACCGTCTCCACCGCACCGGCGATCCAGCGGGCGGCATTGCCGAAAAAGTTCATCAACCACTCGGGAATTTCGCGACTGCCGCACAGCCACCAGCCCAGACCGGCAAGACCTACCAGCAAAAGCGTTCTGAAAAAGCCGATCCAAATCCACATCAGACCGATCACGATGCCCAGACCGGCACCTACAAATTTCTTTACCATTTCCTGTGACAAAGTTTCCATCTCCTCGTTATTCGGTAATGATCCGTATTGTTTTTATTCCCAAAGCTCCCTGTCTGCCGGACGAAACGCCTGCGCCGTACCGCGCACGGTCAGCAAAAGCACCAACTCATACTGCTGAGAAATGCTGCCCAGAGCCTCTCTCAACTGCCGATACAGCTCGTCCGTCAGCTGCGCATAATCGGTATCCTCGGCGATTTCCACCACCAACTCCACCTCAAGCGCCTCTTCCGAAGCCTTCGGAAAATTCATTTTGATTTCATTGAGCCATATCCGTTCATCGGCGGCAGAAACCACCCGTGCAACCAGCCGCTTGATATAGCCGTGGGTGTACCTGAGCACCGTGCGTCCCTGACCCTCGATCACGCGCTCCTGCACCATGATCGAATCGTCATCATCCGAGGGTTCATTGTTATACGGAGCATATCTGCGGGCGCGGAGCCGTCGATGATGCGGCGGCTCATGATCGCATTCGCCCCGTATGCGTCCGATAAATCCCGGTGCCTTTCTCTCATTGCTGCCGGAGCCCTCATCAGATTCTCCGTTGCGCTGCTCCTGAGACTCTGCTTCGATCTTATCTTCCTCTGCATCCGTGCCTTCGCTTCCGTCATCGTCACAAAAACAGTCGTATTCGGTTTCGTCGAGAGGATCATGCGGCGGTTCTCCATACATCTCATCAAAGGGCTCATCAAAGGGCTCATCAAAAAATTCGTCGAAAGGTTCATCAAAGCGCTTAGCAAACATCCTGTCCGCCATATCTCCGCGGCACCAACTGCGAAAATACATAATGCCCGCGCTATAGTGCTTCCTGCCCGCATGAGTCAGCAGACCCGCTATGGACCAGCCAAACAAAATACAGTACGGAAGCGCCAGGAACATCAGTATCAGCAGCAGACCACGCAGCAGCAGACTGTTGCTCAGCGCCTCAACGATCGCTCTCAGCACGGCGGGGAAGATCACTCCAACAATGCCGATGAGCAGCATCAGCAGACACATTACCACACATATAGCCAGCTCGGAAAGACGCTCACCGTCCATGCAGACTGTCTTCCTATCCAGAGAATCTATATCCTCTTCCAGCTGTTTTACGCGGCGCACGGTACCCGTGCAAATCCGTCTCCACCCTTTGCGGAAAAATGCTCCGATTTGCGCTGATCGATTCATCGGTATCGCGCCTCCTTACTGCGGAAACCTCCCGTCGTATATCAAACCGCAGAACGGTTCAAATTGTGTACAGGCGAATGAGCCGTCGGATGACCAAGGTCATCCGGCGGCGCTCATTCGACGATCTATGCAGCTTGCCCCTCAAAATAAAACCTGAAGAGGCTTATTTCTCGGCTTCTGCCTTCTCCTCGCTCATATCGGGTTCGTCACCCAAATCGAGATAGTATTCGCCGTCGTCATCGGTCATCTCGGCATCCGCACCGGACACTTCGACCTTGAGTTCAGGCTCGGCATCCGCACCGGCAACCTCATTCTTGGCTGCTTCGCTCTTGCCTGCTTCTTCCAGCTTGCGGTCTTCCTCCTGACGCTGCTGGAGCATCAGACGCTGACGTGCTTCGATCTCAGCCGCGGCGCGGTTTTCCTTCTCGAAGCTTACGCCCTGCACGCAGACATTGACCTCGGTCACGTTTAGACCACTCATCGTCTCGATCGCCTTCTTGACATTCTCCTGAATGCCCTTGGCAACCTGAGGAACCGGCATACCGTAATCGACCACAATAGTCAGATGAACGGCAACCGAATTGTCGGTAAGCTCCACACGCACACCGCGGGTAAGCGAACGGGTATTCTGTCCACGCTTGAAGATCTCGGCAAAACTGCTTGCTGCAGTGCCTCCCATATTGGCAACGCCTTCCACTTCCGTGGCCGCCAGACCGGCGATGGTCGCAACAACGTCCGTCGCAAAAGTTACCGTTCCCTTGCCATTGGCATCCAACCGTACATTGGTCGGCAGATTCTCAGTCATAATGAATCGCACCTCCTTGGATATATACCATTATAGCAGAAAAGCGCAGATGAATAAACCCCCCATTGCGATTAATTTATCGGTATGATTTTGACATTTCCTCCCGTTACGCCGGTTTCGCGCATCACCAGCTCCAAAATAACCGCCGCTTCCTGCTGCGAAAGCTCTGCGGCGTGCAGCACCACGTTTACCGAATCCTCGTGAACCGTGACCACCGGCAGCTCATAGCCGCGCGCGGTCAGCACATCCGCGATCACCGCCTCCTTCTCCATCCACTCCCTGAGCGTCATGATCCGCCGCGCCGCCGAAAGGCGGATCTCATCGGATACGGACATATCCTCACAAATCCTTGCAAGCTGCTCTATCTCCGCCTCGCGCACGGTATTTCTATCTGAAGCAAACACCGCAATCTCGGCAGCCGCATCCGCCGCCGGTGTAATGGTAGCATACGGACGCAGATCCTCCTCGTTGATGCTTCGAAGCGTACCCACACACAGTACCGCCGCAAACAATATCAGCGATACTCCGGCGCACAGCCGCGCCGAACGAATCGATCCCTTCTCCATCTTTCACTCCTGCTTTGCCATGCTCAATACCTCGATCTGTCCGGCTTCGATGTTCATCAGCGCCTGCACCGCCTGCTGAAGAGACAGCGCCACCCTCAGATCCGCCGCCCCCTCTGCCACCACGACCACGCCCACCACCGAGCCGCCCGAGCCTTCATTGACCAGCACGCGCACCCGTCCGGCACCCTCCACGCTGCCCAGCACGTTCTCTATGCGCCTCTCCAGCTGCGTTGCACTGTCGGACGCCTCCTGCGCGCCGCCCATCACGATCAGCACCGCCGCACACGCGATGCACAGCATCACCCATTCAATATGGCGTACGGCGCGCAGCCGCTGCCATGCCTGACGAATGCCGCCCATCGCCTTCCCTCCTTATTGCAGCAATGAAAGCGGCAGCGCTGCCAGCACCCGAAGCATCCGCCGCGCCGCAATCATCCCCACGATCAGCCGCACGCCGTCGCGCAGCTTGCTGCCTGCCGTGAGCTGCTCACTGATCGCCGCCGCCAGACACAAATACAACAATTCGTCCATCAGCTGCAGATCACTCCCGTAAGCGTGATAAACAACACCACGTTGACTGAGGATGCCACCAGCAGCAGCCGCACCACCTGCGCCATTTGATCCATGCAGCGCCTCAGCGGACCATCTGCCACCGGTTCGATAAGGGCGGAAGCAAGCATACAGCACAGCATCCCCGAAATCAGCCGCACCACCGGTCGGATGCACAGCAGCAGCATCACAATCACCCCTGTCACGCCTGCCGCACCGCGCACCGCCGATGCGCTGGCCGTCATCACGTCCATCGTACCGGCAACATCGCCGCCCACCACCGGCAGCAGCGTGCCCACCGCATACTTTGCCGCCTTCATGGCGATGCCGCTGCTGCCCGAGCCGATGATGCCGCACAGCGACAGCATCGTTACAAATGCCGCCATGATCGCGCCGAATACCCAACCTGCCGCCGAGCAGAACAGCCTATATAATCCTTGAAGGGATATTCTCTCGGTCAGATTGCCCGCCGCCGCAGTCACCGCGGCACCGCTTATCAGCACGCGCGCCGCACGCTCCAAAAACACGTTCAATGTGCCGCCAAGCAGCGTCACTACCGGAGAGAGCGCCGCTGCTCTGCCCGCTGCGCCCGATGCACTCGTCAGCGCACTTAAAATCGGAAAGACCTGCGCGGTCAAGGTGCTGGTCTGCCGCAGCGTCTGCACCGTCAGATCAATATACTGTCTGACCATCCCCAGCAGCGCACACGCACACGACAAAAAGCATACATATCCTGCCGCTTCGCTCAACTCGCCGCCGCCCAGCAGATGCCGGTTGAGCGCCCACAGGATCGCAGGCACGACCAGCGCAATGAGCTGCGCGCGCATATTCCCCAGTTCGCCGACCGCCGTTTCACGCACAAATGCAGTGATCTGATCCGTGTTGATGCTCATCTCTCCGCGCACAATGCTTCCAATCAGCCCCCCGACATCCACCTGCGCTCCCGACAGGTCGGCTGCCGCCTGCAGCGGCGATACATCCACCGATATGATCTCCTCCTCAAGCGCACTCTCCTGCGCCTCTGCCGAAAACGCCTGCCAAAGAAGAAGCAGCACGCACAGTCCCCAAAGAATGGATCTCATCCGCCCATCAGCCCCGTCAGTTCCTGTCCGAGTGCAAGCAGCAGCGGCACGCTCATGCCCAGCAGCGCCGTTCGTCCCGCCAGATAAACGCGCCCGGCAAGCGCCTGTTCATCGGCATCCCGGCAGAGCTGTGCCCCGGCCTCGGCGATCAGGGCAATTCCCGTAGCGCGCAGCAGCACCAGCAGTTCCTCTCCACCCGCATCCGTCTGCTGGGTGAGCAGACGCAGCGTCTGCACCGCATCCTTCAGCTCCGGCAGGATCAGTCCGAACGCCGCCAGTGCCACCGCAATGCCCACTACCGGACGAAATTCCGGCTTCTGCACACGCAAAAGCACGCACACCAGCGCTCCCGCCACACACAACACCACCACCTTCACCGCCGCCATGCAGTTTCCCTTCTCCTTTCTCTCTTCGCTTTTTCCTATTCACTCTTCATTCTTTTCCATCCGCTTTCCCTCAATATAACGAAAAAATACTCCGCACGCTGCCGAAAAAGTCGCTGATAAGATTGACCACCATCACCAACACCACAATCAGCCCGGCAAGCGTGGTCAGCAGGGCGATATCTTCGCGCCCGGCACGGGTCAACACCTGCGAAAGTACCGCCACCAATATGCCGATCGCCGCGATCTTGAACACCACATCCACGTTCATCAAAATTCCCCTCTACATTATCATCAATGCCGCCGCCAATCCGCCCAGCGCACTGAGCGAAGTGTACAGCCGTCCGGACTGCTCATGTCTGCGCCTCGCCTGCTCGATCAGTCGGTGCAGCTCCTCCTCTGTTTCGCTCAGCAGCAGGCGATGCTTCTGCATACCGCCCGTGCCCAGACCGCCGAACAGCCGCATCAGTGCGACCATGTCCCCTTCCTCCAGACTGTCCAGCATACCGCCGCGCGCCCTGAGCACCTGCTGCGCCTGCCGATATGCCTCTTGAGGCGGCGTGCTGCCTTCCATGCGGCGCGCCGTTTCAGCATAAATGCCGCCGCACGCTCTGAGCGCATCGCCAAGCGGCAGACGATGCTCCAGCATTTCTACGCTCAATCGCCTGATGCCCAGCAGCGCATCCTCCAATGTCCGCACGCGCCTGAGCTGAGTGAGCGACAGCAGTCTGCCGCCCCATGCGCACGCCGCCGTCATCACACACGCCGCCCCGATCTTCAGCGCGATATCCATATCGCATCTCCTCTCCATATCTATGCCTGACCGCCGCAAACGATCCCCTTGATCTGTCCCACGCTGCCGCCCAGTACGATCAGCCGCTTGAACCGCCTGATATCCAGCCCTCCCAGACGCCGCGCCGCCGACTCTGCATCGTCCGCATGAACCGAAGCGATCACCTGCACGCCGCAGCGCATGGCATCGATCACCGCCTGCGCGTCCTCATCATGTCCCAGCTCGTCGGTCACGATCACCTCCGGCGCCATAGAGCGCACCAGCATCCTCATGGCAATCTGTTTGGGACAGCCGTCCATCACGTCAGTGCGCTGTCCGATATCGAGCGTCGGCACGCCCAGTACGCATCCGGCAAGCTCACCGCGTTCGTCCGCCAACGCCACGCGCACACCCCCGTCGGACAGCTGACGCGCAATGTCGCGCAGCAGCGTGGTCTTGCCTAGTCCGGGCGGTGATATGACAAGCGCACTCACCGGCTTTGCGCCTTCATACAGCGCATCCATCACTTTGTCCGCCGCACCTTCGATCGCCCGCGCCGCACGCACGCACAGCGACGAGATATGCGTCATGCTGAGCCGACCGCTTTCGGATATGCTCATCCGTCCACACACGCCCACTCGGCAGCCGCCAATGATCGTGAAAAAACCCTGCCGAAGCTCCTCCTCGCGCGCATAGAGCGAATGTGCCGCCAGACCGGCTGCCGTCTGCTCGATCATCTCCGCCGGGATCGGCTGCGTGCACAGCGTTCCCTTTCCCATACACACGATCTCCGCCGGTCTTTGCGCGCGCAGCCGAAGCTCGGTCATCTCCGGCGGCAGCTCCCCGATCATGCGGCGCACCTGAGCCGGCATCAATTCGCCGAATGCAAATCGCACTCTTCTCTCTTCACTATTCACTTTTTCTCTCTTCTCTTTTTCTTTTTCGTCCCTTCCGACGCAATGCTATATTATGTCCCGACGCGCCTATACAGAAGTAAATGTTTCCAAAACACAATTTCATTGCGTATTCGTCACCGTTTTTAACCTTGTCTGGGACGCGTATCTATGATATAATAGAGCTCAGTATATGTAATTTGAGAGGATGAGTAAGCTTGGATAATTTCCGCGAAGAGGTTGCCGTAAAGCATAATCAAACCGTAAGCATGATCCTGTATGCGCTGGCATGGATCGCCATGATCGCACTGGCACTGGTCGCCGTGAGCCATGTATATGCCATCCTGTCCGGTCATCTGGAAGCATCCACCATCATCACCACGCTCGTCAGCGCCGGTCTGGCTGTGCTGCTGTTTATGAAAAAGGATGAGCTGCGCGTTGAGTACGACTACACCTTCACCAACGGTGAACTGGATGTCGCCAAGGTCATGTCCAACAGCCGCAGAAAGCTGATGACCTCCCTGAAGATGAAAAACGTGGAAGCCGCAGGTCCGGTAAACGACAAAGGCTTCGTTCGCTTCATGAACAACAAGGACGTCAAAAAGCATAACTGGTTCGTAAATCGCACCGCACCTCTCTACTACTTCTACTTCGTCAAGAACGAAGTGCGCCATGCGATCATCCTTGAGTTGTCGCCCGACATGATCGCTCTGCTCAAGCCCTACCTGCCCTTCGGCGTATGGTCCGAAAGCAAGTAATTTCCCCCGCGCATAAAAAATAACAGGTCTGCCGCAGCACGTCCATTCGTCCCACGCAGACCCATTTCATTAGAGGTAGATTTATCTTGTACGCATATTTGGATAATAGCGCCACCACCCGTCCCTCCGATTCCGTGATCGAGGCAATGACGAGGTGTATGCGCGAAGGGTTCTATAATCCCTCATCCCTGTACGCCCCCGCGCTCGATTCGGAAAAGGCGATGAAGGCCTGCCGTCAGACGCTGGCGGGCGTTTTGGGCGTTAAAAGCGAAGGCATTTTCTTCACCTCCGGCGGCACGGAGGCAAACAACCTTGCCATCATCGGCAGCGTCAGCGCCATGCACGGCACGCAGCACGTCATCGTGTCCGCAGTGGAGCATCCCTCTGTGCTCGAAGCGTTCGAGCATCTCAAGACGCTTGGTCACAGAGTCACCACTCTCCCGGTCAACGCCGCCGGTCAACTCGATTTTGACGCACTTGACGCCGCGCTCGACGATACGCCCGCGCTCATCAGCTGTATGCAGGTCAACAACGAGACCGGCGCGGTAAACGACATCCCCCGTCTGATTTCCGCCGTACGCGCCAAGGCGCCCAAGTGCCTGATTCATGTAGACGGCGTGCAGGGCTTCCTGCGTGTGCCGTTTGATGCGCGCGGAATCGATCTGTACACCTTGAGCGCACACAAGCTGCACGGTCCCAAGGGCATCGGCGCGCTGTACATCCGTCCGGGCGTGCGCGTGAAGGCACGTCAGATGGGCGGCGGACAGGAGAACCTGATCCGTTCGGGCACGGAGAATACGCCCGGCATCGCAGGACTTCATCAGGCGGCAAAGGATCTGATCGCTCTGGGCGATTTCAGGGAGGATCTGTACGAAAAGAAGCGGATTCTGTGGTCGCTGGTAAAGGAAGCCGTCCCCTCCGCCCTCATAAACGGTCCCCAAATCGACGAAGGCGCTCCGCACATCATAAACATCACCTTCCCCGGCGTGCGCGCCGAGGTCATGCTGCACGCGCTGGAGGGCGCACACGTCTATGTATCCACTGGCTCTGCCTGCTCCTCCAAAAAGCGCAAGGTGAGCGCTGTGCTGACCGCCATGGGTCTGAACGCCGATCGCGCGGAAGGTGCGCTCCGCTTCAGCCTCTCCCCGCACACCACTGAGGATGAAATCCGCTACGCCGCACAGCAGATCGGAAAAATGTATTCCCTTCTGAGCCGATATAAAAGGAGATAGTAATTTATGCGACAGGTATTGCTCGTCCGTTTCGGCGAGGTACATCTCAAGGGCATGAACCGCCCGTTCTTTCTCAAGAAGCTGACCGAAAACGTCCGCAAGGCAGTTGCCTATGCAAACGCCAAGGTCTGGCTGAGCGATTCGCGCATCTACGTTGCCGATATGGACATTCAGGAAGCCGCCGAGCGCGTGCGCCGCGTATTCGGCATCCATTCGGTCAGCCCCGCATGGGAGTTGGAAAAAGACTTTGAAGTCATCGCCGACAAGTGCGTAGAACTGACGCGTGATCTGCGCGGCACTTTCAAAGTCATGGCACGTCGTTCCGACAAGAAGTTTCCCATGACCTCCATGGAGATGAACGCAGAGATCGGCGGACGCATCCTCCACTCCAATCCCAACCTGAAAGTAGACGTACACAAGCCGCAGCATGAGGTCAGCGTAGAGGTGCGCGACCACGCATATGTCTATGTCGGTGAGATCATGGCTGTGGGCGGTCTGCCCATGGGCACCGGCGGCAAGGCGCTGCTGCTGCTCTCCGGCGGCATCGACAGCCCGGTTGCCGGCTTCCAGCTGATGCGCCGCGGCGTAAACATCAATGCCGTTCACTTCTTCTCCTTCCCCTACACCAGCGAGCGCGCCAAGGAAAAGGTGATTGAGCTGGCACGCATCCTCGGTACCTACGGCGGCGGCATGAGAGTATTCGTTGTTCCCTTTACCGAGATCCAGATGCAGATTCATGAAAAATGCCCCGATTCGCTGGGCACGCTGCTGATGCGCCGCTACATGATGCGCATCGCAAACCGCATCGCCCGTCAGCACGGCGCACAGGCGCTCATCACCGGCGAAAACCTCGGTCAGGTTGCCAGCCAGACCATGGAAGCGCTCGGCTGCACCGACGCGGTATGCGATCTGCCGGTATTTCGTCCGCTGATCGGCTGCGACAAGCTGGAGATCACCGAACAGGCGAAGCGCATCGATACCTATGAGACCTCCATCCTGCCCTATGAGGACTGCTGCACGGTATTCACGCCGCGCCATCCCACCACCAAGCCCAAGGTAGAGCAGCTCATAGAAGCCGAGCAGGTGCTCGACACCGAGGCACTGATCGCAGAAGCCATCGCAAACACCGAAAGCGTATACGTCTGATAAGCAGTATGCCAAAGGCTCCCTCAGGCTCGCCGCATGGCGAACAATAGGAACTATCTGCGAAGCAGACTGAGAGAGTTCGTTTTTTACAGTGATTGATTTTTCTAAGACTCGTTAAACTCCCCCGTCTCGGCATTTTCCCAACCCAATCGGGATCGTACGGAAAGATCCCGTTCATCAATATACCATCCCATTACCCAACAACAATTAAGGAGTGTGACTTTCCCCATGGGATCTGGCGGTAGTATTATCTTCCTAGTCGTTCTGGTCTGTCTGTCTGCGTTTTTCTCTGCAACCGAAACGTCGTTTCTGTCGTTCAACAAAGCACGCATGAAGTCGATGGCAAAGCAGGGAAACGAGCGTGCCCGCCTGGTACTGGCTCTGGAAGAGCGATATGACAAGCTGCTTTCCACCATCCTCATCGGCAACAACATCGTCAACATCCTCGCTTCCTCTATGGCGACGATTATCTTCACTCAGTTCCTCAACGGCGATGCCGGTCTGGGCGCAACGGTCTCGACGATCGTCATGACCGTTGTCATTCTGATCTTCGGCGAAATCTCCCCCAAGACGCTGGCAAAGGATCACGCCGATGCGCTGGCAATGGCATTTTCTCCGTTCATCGAAATGCTGATGGGCATACTGACGCCCGTCACATGGCTGTTCTCCCAGTGGAAGAAGCTGCTGACCATCATCTTCCCCAGCAAGGAAGAACAGGGCATGACTGAAGAAGAACTGCTGACCATCGTTGCAGAAGCCAAAGAGGAAGGCGGCATCGACGAGCAGGAAAGCGATCTCATCAAGTCCGCCATCGAGTTCAACGACCGCGATGCAGAAGATATCCTCACCCACCGCGTAGATATCGTTGCGGTGAGCATTGAGGCCAGCATGGAAGAAATCGAAAATACCTTCCGTGAAAGCGGCTTCTCCCGTCTGCCGGTCTACGAGGGCAGCACCGACAATATCATCGGCATTATCCACGAGAAGGATTTCTATGTCAATCGCGATGTAAAGCCCATCGCCGACTTCATGCGTGCGCCGCTGTTTGTGACCACCGGCACCAAGACCGCCGCCCTGCTGCAGATGCTGCAGAAGGCAAAGAGCCACATCGCCGTTGTTACCGACGAATATGGCGGAACCGCCGGCATCGTCACGATGGAGGACATCATCGAGGAGCTGGTCGGCGAAATCTACGACGAGCACGATGAAGTGATCGAGGAGTTCAAGAAGCTCTCCGACAACACCTACGAAATCGACTGCGGTGCAGATCTTATCAAGATGCAGGAGCTGTTCAACATCTCCGGCGAGTTTGAATCGACCACCGTCAGCGGCTGGGTCAGCGAACAGCTAGAACGCATCCCCGTTGAAGGCGACGAATTCACCTCTGAAAACCTGAACGTCCGCGTCATCGAGGTGGACTCCAAGCGCGTACTGAAGATCCATGTGACCGTCAGCGAGCCGCAGGAGGAAAAGCCGGAGGAATAGATCTTCTGCAGATCTCTTTTGCAGATCTTCTTTTGATGTAAAAAATCCCCGATCGGAAATTTTCCGACCGGGGATTTTTCGTTTTACAGAATCGCTGCGCCGCCCAGGCACTCCTGACCGTCGTAGAACACGACCGACTGACCGGGCGTGACCGCGCGCTGCTTTTCAGCAAACTCAATGAGCACCTTTTCGCCCTCCACGCGGATGGATACCCGCTGCAGCGGCTGACGATGCCTGAATCTTGCCATGACCTCACGGCTCTGTCCCTCGCTCACCGGAGCATGACCTGCCACCCAATGCGGCTGATCGGCTTCTGCGCGCTGGGTATACAAAAGCGGCGAATCCTCACCCTGCTCCACCAGCAGCACGTTGTTCTTGAGATCCTTGCCCACCACGAACCATCTGCGTCCGTCGCCGCTGCCGCCGATGCCTAAGCCCCTGCGCTGACCGAGCGTGTAATACATCAATCCATCATGGCTACCTACCCTGCGCCCGTCTACGGTGCGCATATCGCCGGGCTGTGCAGGCAGATAGCCCTTCAAAAACTCCTTGAAGTTGCGCTCGCCGATAAAGCATACGCCGGTGGAATCCTTCTTCTCGGAGGTAGGCAGACCGTGCGCGCGAGCAATCTCGCGAATCTGCGGCTTAGTAAGATCACCTACGGGAAACATTGCGCGACTGAGCGCACGCTGACCGATCATATAGAGAAAATAGGTCTGATCTTTATTTTCGTCGGCACTTCTGAGCAGCCGATATCTGCCGTCGAGCTGATCGAGCTGCGCAAAATGTCCAGTTGCCAGCTTGTCCGCCCCCAAACTCTCGGCAAAATTCAAAAATACGTTAAACTTGATCTCGCGGTTGCACAGCACGTCCGGGTTGGGCGTGCGTCCGCGGCGATACTCCTCCAAAAAATACTTGAACACGCGCTCGCGGTATTCACGCGCAAAGTTGACCGAATAATACGGTATGCCGATCACATCGCACACGCCGCGCACATCGGTATAATCCTGCTCGGAGGTGCATACGCCCCGATCATCTTTTTCCTCCCAGTTGTTCATGAACACGCCGATAACCTCGTGTCCCGCCTGCTTGAGTCTGAGTGCCGCCACCGATGAGTCCACGCCGCCCGACATTCCCACTACAATACGCGCCAAGATGCGCCACCTCTTTCCGCCTGTGCTGTTCTTTTCTATGTTTTCGGCTAAGTTTTTCAGCCGTACAATATCCCTTATTTATCAGTTCTGCCTGCACACCTCTTTTCCCTGCCGAAGGAATTGTAAAAGAAGCCATCCCAAAACGCACAGTGCCGCCGCATCCTTTCGAATGCGGCGGCATTTGTGTTGAGTACAGGATCACTTGCCCCACAGCAGCGGTTTGATCGGTGCCGCTTCGTTAAACAGCAGCTTGATGATCTTCATATTCACCATACCGCTGTTGACAACAATACCATCAACCACTTCGGGTCTGAGTCCTTCGATCGATCCGTAGAGCTGCTCATCCCATGCGGCGGCGATGCTCTCCCAATTCTCGAAAGCATAGAGCTGGAAGGCATCGATTGCCAGAATCGTCTGCTCGTCATACTTTCCGTTGGGTGCCTCACACTCCAGCCAGCCCAGCTGAATCAGTCGGAACTGTATCAGCGCAATCTCTGACGACATGGACTCCTGATCGATATGAGTCTCTTCGTTCCATTCGGGCATCAGGGTGGGCAGGATCGTCGGAGTAGGCTCCGGCGTGGGTGTCGGTGTCGGCTCCGGCGTGGG
>CAZYQB010000011.1:0-17111 GCA_964649595.1 uncultured Oscillospiraceae bacterium
CACGCCCCGTACCGCCAAAAAGGATGAACGACTGCATACCAGCGGTGCGCTGATTGCCTTCGAGTTTGAAGGGCAGCGCGTCCCCCTCAAGCCCACCACGCTGTTTTATGACTACATCTACATCAACGCCCTGCTCGAAAACAATGATCTGGCAGAAAAGGCACTGCGGTTCGATGCCTTCACCGACATCGAATTCAACCCCAAAAAGAGCGTCAGCTGTCAGGCTCGCTCGGTGGCAAAGTTCGTCTCCCTCTCCCGAGCAGGTCTGCTGGATCAGGTAAAAAACATCGATACCTTCCGAAAGCTGTTCGTCATAAACAATTCCTTCTAATCCAAGCCGCCGTCATATAGTCAAAAGGCGCTCGGGAGATCGCTCCCGAGCGCCTTTTTTATCTTCGTCACCTGATCTACAGCCGTCAGGTACAGTATCTATCCAGTTCATGCACATTGGATACCCTTACGCCGCGCCCGATCGCCTGAAATATCCACTTGCCGTCCCTTCGGTATGCCTTGCCGATCACCATGCCGGTCTGACTGGCGATGCTGTGATCGACCCGATACTCCGCCAGCAGCTTACGGTTCTTAGCATTGGTCAGGCGGATGTACATATTGCGCACATCACGGAAAGTCTGGCGGCGCGTGTCGCAGGAATAGATGTTCAGCACAAAATACAGCTGGTCGCGGTCAGCAGGCACTTTATTGAGATACACATTGATATTCTCCGAATCTTCCGATACGTCGGAATATTTTCCGCCCACCAGATTATCGCCCATATGCACAACGCAGCCGGACACATGATTTTTGTTTCCAAAATATACCAGCTCGCTGCCTAAGCCCCGGCTCGATTTCACGATCACCGAGGAATCGATATCCATGTTGGCATCACCCGTTCGGGCAACATCCCAGCCCACGCCCACCAGGATATGCTCCAGCGCACCCGGACCGGCAGCCGAAATTTCAACCTCCTGCCCCTGTGCCAGGCGAACCTTTTTGCCGATTCGTCCGGCGTCCACCGTCTCCGCACCTTCCTCCACCGAAAAAACATGAAGATTCCTGCAGTAAATGCACTGAAAGCGATAGCCCTGACCGGCGCGGCAGCTCATCATTTCTTTGGCACAGTCGCATCCGGACACCTTACGCCCAGCACAGTTCATACAGGTGCGCAAAGTGGGCGCAGTCTGCAGAGAAGGCACATTGATGGTGCTGCTCAGCTCCCTCGCTTTTCCCTCTTCTATATCGTAAAAATCCGTTACCTGCGGCACTCCGCGATCATCCTCTATGCGCAGTCCATAATACTGCTTGGATTTATCACAGTATGCCTTGATAAAATGCACTGCCATCCATATTCCTCCTTTGCCTGCGCGCCTTCAGTTTTTCGGCTGCCTCTTTTTATTGATCCTCACCTCAAACACCCTCTGCCCGGCGTTGGTTCTCCGGCTGACGCTCACACAGGGTGTATCCCGATAGACCGACCAGATCACATCCATACACTTATCCGGCAGATATGTATAATGCATCCGCGCGGTCACAGTGCGCTTGCCCCTGTCGTGACAGCGACGCACCAGCTCCCGATATTCTTCCGGGGAACATATATCCGCCTTCTGAAAGGCAAAATAGCTATACTTTTCGCTTCTGCACTGAGGATACTCTGCGCCATCCCAACCATGATCGCGCCGCATATTGCGATCGCACAGGTTGAAATAATCATAGCAGTAGCCGTTAAATTCCTTTACCTGAAGCAGCGCATCCCAGAACACATCCACATGAGCATACTCGCCATTGATCTTTACGATATTCCACGCATGATGCTCATCGGTCCCTCGCGGCGCGCCGCTGCCGATCACGCACATACAGGGAATGCCGCACATGGCACACAGCAGGCAGAACAGCAGCGCCATGCCCTCACACACCGTATGCCCCAGCAGCAGCGGACCGATGATCGTGTGATCAGTCCAATCGCTGTCCCCTGCGCGAATATTGATCTTCTGCATGATGTCATGCAGATATATCTCGCGCCGGAGCACGCTGCCGCCTTTGGGCAGTTCAAGTGTCCTGAGCCGCCGCACAATCTGGCGATCATAGTAATCGATCTCCTCATTGCTCAGGCGAAACTGCCAGCGAATGGTCATACCGAATGCGCTCTTGCTGACCATCATGCCCTGCTTGCTCAGATAATAGAATAGCGGCTGTTCAAAGAAAATCGCATGGATGATCGCTCCTACATCCTCCGAATATGCACCGCCTATCGTCACCTGAGTTTCTCTGCGACTGACCGCACGACAGATCTCATCATAAATCTTTTTTTCGTTTTCCGTCAGCTTTCCACGCCGGATACACGCCTTTTTCGGCATGATGCGCTTTTCTCCCTGCAGCGACTCAAACATTCTCTTTATCCTCCGCCACTTCCAAAATCATCGTTTGCCGAATCCGATCCCTGCGCTTATCCCATCGTCAGCAGCAGATGCACCACGGCATACGCCGCGATTATCCACCCGATCCCCCTGCCGCTTGTCTTGAGCGCAAGCAGCAGCTTTGCACGGCAGGCGAGCGCAGCCGGAACAAACAGTCCCGTCAGAAATGCCGTCAGCTTTATTACCACAAACAAGCCGCCGCACACCAGCGCCGCAATGCCGATTCCGTCAACAGCAAGCCTCTGCTGCGCAGTCGTGCCCAGCAGCCACAGCGCAATCAACAGCACCAGCAGCACGATCAGCGCCCGTTTCATGCCCGAGCCGGTTTTCCCAAGCTGCTCGAGCACGTTTGCAGGGATCATACAGCGCGTCGCACGCTCACTTTCCGACAGCCTGCCGCAGCGTCGGCATCCGATTGCCGCAGCGGTCACATACAGCCGCAAGCCCAGCCACAGCACCACGGGCAGGGCAATTGCCCCCGCCGCCAGTATGGTGATCAAACTCTCGCTGCTCATCATCCTCGTTCCACTCCCATTTCCCAAAGTGTTTTTTATCCGCGCAGCGACTGAAGCCAGCCGGACAGCTTCGCCAGATATTCGCCTGCCGTCAGCACACCCTTCCCCAAACCGTCCAACCATTCGATATTCAAGCCGCACAGCCAGCTATACAGTTCATACATCCGGTTTATCATCCACGATACGATGTGAATATCCATCCGCGGCATTTCCTGCACCAGTGTTCTGTCCAGCCGTGCCATTCTCTGTTCGGAACGCTCCGCCGCAGCCTGCAGCCGGTCCACCAGAGCGTCGGCATTGCTGCCAATCCGACCAAGTCTTTCCGACAGAATCTCCACATCCCACGTCTGAGGAAACGAATCGACATCGCTCTGTATTTCTTCTATCCTCTGCGCAATGCGCACTTCCAGCATATTTATCGTTTCTGCGCAATGTACGCCCAACCTCTCCAGACACAATTGCACATTTCCGCTGCGGACAGCACCTCCGGGCGCAGCGAGTGCAAGCGCTATGCTCACCGCTGCGCAGACCGTCGTCATAATTTTTCCGATGCGATGAAGTCTCCCGATGATGCGGCTTTCCTTATCCCACACGCTTTCGGCAAATCTGCCCAGCCGATGCGCGTCGCAGCGCTCATACAAAGTCACGCAAGCGCCTATAACATATGCCGCAATGTTTCCTCTGCGCAGACAAGCGCGGCAGTGCGCTTCACGAAACTGATTTTCCGTACCACATTCAGTACACAGCCATCCCATCGCACTGCCTCCCTTTCTCTGCCGCTGTTTTTACTTTCTGTAAGCCTCCAGCCCAAACAGTCCGAGCTGCCCGTCGGATGCGCGGCGGGTTTTGCCGTCGCGTCCTACCAGCAGCACTGCGCCATCCTTGTAGTGAATTACTCTTCCCCACTTCTTGCTTACGCTCACGGGCACGCGCTGATCGGATTTCACGTTTTCGGCATTTTCAGCCTTGTAGCTCCTGCTCAGATCCTTGCTGCCCGCAGCCTTCTTCACCTTTTCAAATGTGATGCGCTTGGACACACGCTCGCCGACCAGTTCGACCTTGACCGGCTTCTTGAGTTTGATCTTCTTCGGCGTATATCCTGCAGGTGCAGACACCGCACCGATGTAATATTCGCCCTCCGGGAAGATGCCCATAACGGCTCTGCCCTGAGCATCGGTATTGCCGACGGCAATGGTCTTGAGCTTGCCGTCCTGTCTGCTGGCGACCACCATCCGTACGCCCTTGATCGGGACGCGCGGGTCGGTGCCGCTGACGCTGGCATTGATGACCAGCTGCACATCACAGGGCAGCTTGATCTCACATTCATGCTTATCCGACCATTCCACATCCGTCTCTATTTCCTCACAGACCGCCTTCCACGGCTGCGCAGTCTCGATAAATCGGAAACTGAAGCTGCCCGATGCATCGGTCGTGCCGGATGCGACCGTGCGCTTCGCGCCGCCGCTGCCGCAGAGCATCAGCTTGACCTCCGTCTCAACGCCCTTGCCGCCGCGCGTCACCCGAACCTTGTGCGTCGCCAACGCAATGGTAAAGCGGCGATTCTTATCCCACGTTACCGCCTTGCGGATACCCTCACATTCTACCCAGTAGCTACCTTCGGACGAAAGCTTCGGAAATACGATCTTGCCGTTTGCATCGGTCAGCTTGGCAGGCAGCGTCTGCTCCTTTGCGCCCACCTTACGTCCGAGCGTCACCTTCACGCGCGGTGCGCTCTTGCCGTCACACGTCACATAAACGGTACAATCGTTTGAAACGACTGCCGGCTTGGCAGCTCCCAACTGAACGATGCACGCATATCCGCTGTCGGTCTCCCGGAAGATCAGCGGCTTCTTCTCCTTGCCGAAGCGCAGCTGATACGCCGCATCGGCAGGCAGTCCCTTTACGACCAGCGTTCCGTCTCTGCCGGTATTGGCAGAAAACGCCTTTTCGGTCACATTGCGCTTGTACTCGCCGCTGCCTACCGAATAGGTAGCATAAACGCTTACTTCCTTGCCCGCCAGCGGACGGTCTGCATTCATCACCGTGATCTTAAACTCGCGATTTCGGCGCATTTTGATATCCTTGATCGCCTTGGCAAACAGTGCGCAGCTGCCGATGCGATCCTCCGGCTCCGGCTGAATCAGGCGGTCAATCAGCATACGATGCGCAATATCCAGCCGGTCGCTGAGCTTATAGCTGCCTGCCTCTTCGCTGTCGTCGGTCATGACCTCCCACACCGCGCCGTATACATCGGTGTCGAATTCGGGCATATCACCGGTCAGATACTCATGATACATCAGACCCAGCGCGAACAGGTCGGAGGCGGCAGTCAGTTCAATGGGCGGCTCATCCTCCTCGCCGATCTTGTGCAACGCCAGTTCGGGCGACATATACTCGGGCGTACCTACCACATCCGCACCGTTGGGCACATCATCGACAAAAAAGCTGTCATCAAAGTCGGACACCATGCCCACATATCTGCCATCCTTTTTAACAATAAACACATTTTCCGGCTTGAGGTCGCAGTGCAGCAGCTTTGCCTGATGCAGCGCAGAGATGGCAAACACGATGCGCAGCATCATATCATCGATCTGTTCTATCGTCATTTTGCGATAGATTTCGGCGCGATCCTCACTCCATTCCACCTTGTCCACGCACTCAGTTACCTTGTACAGACTTACGCCCTCGCGGAAGAAATCGGTCGTTACCACCACATCGCCGCCGCTGCCCGCAATGCGCTTGACCTCGTCGTTGATCTTGCGCATCTGCTCGGCAAACTTTTCGGTACGCTGCTCCACGCGGATCAGTTCGGGACGTCCCTGCGTGTCCTTGGGATAGCGATAATTCATGAATTCCTTGATAAATACCGGCTTTCCGGTGGTGGTATCCTTACCGATGACCCAGCGACCCATCGTTGCGGTATTCCATTTCTCCGGAATCTCATAGCGTCCGCCCTTTAACGTCGGCATGGCTTTTTCCCCCTTTTTCAATGCGCCGCGACGCACTGCTCTCTTCTTTATTTTTTCTTCTCTCTTCTCTGCACTCTGATCTCATTTGCATTTTTTATATTTCATTTCAGCCGTTAAAAGCTTCTCCATCGGCAGTTCACCCGTTCGCCGTCGCAGCGCACGAAATACTTGCCTTCCGGCAGATAACCCGTAAATATCGCCCTGCCCTGCCGATCCGTCATGGCGGTGGCAACAAACCGGTTGCCTGCACTCGTCTCCGCATACAGCCATGCTTTTTTCCCGATGATCGGCTCACTGCCGCGCTTGACCGTAACCGAATGCGTCTTTGCACGCTTGGTCGTAATGGTGTCGATAGCAGCAATGACTTCTTCACAGCTTTGCGGACGCCGTGCCGGATCATACGAGATCATCTTTTCAATCAGCACTCTCTGTGCAAAGGGAATATTCATATTCAGCAGCACAGTATGCTCCTTGAGCACGCCGTCCCAACCGCCTTTGACCCCTATACAGGTCGGAAGCTGACCACAACACAGCACATGATACAACATACCCAAACTGAATATATCCGCCGCGTTGGAAAGCGCCGCTGATTCTCCGCGAACCAGTCTCTCAATTTCGGGCGCAAGATAGGCACCCGTCATGCGCTTATCCCGATCCCTGTCGTCTCCGATCAAATATCGCCTCATCCAACTGCGCCAGATGCCGATATCCGAATCATTGTCGATGCTCACTGCCGTCTCGGCAATATTGAATTTAAACTGTCCGTTGAGCAGCACCACGTTTTCCGCCGTGACCGCACCACACAGCATTCCGCTTTCGTGTACCATTTGAACGCCCTTGAGGATCTCTCTCATCCACCGATCGATCTGTCCTGCCGGTGCCGCTGTTCTGTTCTCCTCATTCGCCATATCCGCACATGAGGTATGCTCTCCCAACACGATCGTATACAGCCTCAAACCATCCGCCGGATAAAATCCCTCACTGGGCAATATGCTTCTGCAGCGTCGGCTGAGCGAACGGGTTCTTCGTGCAATGCGCTTCAGTCGCTCCGCAGGCTCCGCGCCGTTTATCTTCCATCCGCCGATCAAATGCGCCCATGCCTTTTCCCCGTCGCCCGTTCGCTGCGCCATCCACCATCCACCCTCGGCATCGGTGTTCAGCAGCACATATTCCTTCGGCGCAGGCGGCATCTGCTTCGCATCCGAATTTTCTGCCTTTGCCGAACTTTCGACCGCTGCAGCACTTTCAGCTTCCGTGCGTTCCTCGCTCGATGCTTCGCGCAGCATGGCATCAATGCCGCCTGCAGCGCCCTTTATTCCCGCAAGCATTTCTTCAAGTTGCCCGATCAGCCGTGCGCGCGTCTGAGCATCCTCAGACGACTCTTCAACGATCATCGGCTCGCTCTCATCCGACCCTTCGCCCGCTTCTACATCGCCCCACTCGAACGCCTTATAATAGTTCTCCACCTCATCGGCGTCCATTTCGACAGCCTCTGTCGGCTGAACTTCATCTTCCCCCGATCCGGATTCTTCCGCCTCTTCGTCCGACAGCTCCTCACAAGCCGGAACATCCGTCCAGATCAGTTCATCCTCCTGCTCGAATACTGCTTCCTCCTGCGCCGTCTCCTGCTCATCCGACCAGATCAGACCGTCCTCATCCACATACACCGAACTGCCCTGCTGCGTGTGATCGCTCCATAGAAGCTCCTCATCCTCGATCTCTGCGCTTCGGCTCTGTTCAGTCTGTTTGACCTTCTGTTTTTCGGGATCGGACACATTCTGCTTCGGCTGCGTTTCCTGCTGGGCAAACGCTTCGATCCTCTCGATCACTTCTTCACAATTTTCAGGACGATCTTCCGGATCATAGGAAAGCATCTGTTCGATCAGTTTGCGGCGGCGCGCATCCAGTTTCCCGCCCAGCAGCAGTGCGGGAAGTTCTCCGCTTCCCATGCACAGCGCCTCACCCAGAAAACGCTCTCCTTCGCCGGTCATATACGGCAGTATACCGGTCAGCAGCATATGATAGACCGCGCCCAAGTTAAACAGATCGCTCCACGGACCGATCATCTGCGCGATCTGCATCCGCATCTGAGCATCGTTCTGCCCCATATACATACATACTTCGGGCGACGCGATCCGCGGATATTCATCTATTCGCTCCCGATCCATCGGCGCATCCTTCCGAATAAAGCGATGTACTCCGCCAAGGATCGGCTGTATGCCGCCGTCCGCCTGAGCTGCGCCCCATATGTCATCGGCATCCAGCAGACAGCACAGCAGTCCCTTATCATGCAGCCGCGCCGCACCCTTGAGGAGGGCGATCATAAACCCATCTGCATCCTGCGCCTTCATGGGCAGATCCAACCGACTCAGCGGAACACAGTTGCCCTGCGGAAGCGTCTGCTGCACAAAAAACCTTCGCCCGATCTCCTTTGTACACACATCATACAGCACCGGGCACTCAGCGCTCAGCGCGCTCACCATTTCGCAAATCTGCCCGATCTCCTGTCTGCGGCTGTATATCGTCGAATCATATCTACTCCAGATCTGCTCGCCCGCACCTCTCGGAGCTGATACCCAGCAGCCGTCCAAATACCACAGCGCCGTACTTCCCTGCGCTAGACACAGCACCTGCGTTGATCCGCATTCGATGATCTCGCCTTCGCCGCAGCGATCAAACGGTTTGTTCAGCTCATCCAACAAGCCGCTGCGCTGGGCACTGGTAATTCCCGCAAGCATCTGTGCAGCGCTCAGACGGCGTTCCGGTTCGAAACGCAGCGCCATCTTCAGCAGCGCTCGCCATACGGGATGCACCTTAGGCGCATACAGTATGCGCCCCGCACTCATCAGCTCTGCCGGGATCATTCCCTCCTCACCCAGAGGGTTGCCCGTAAGATAATGCACAATCAGGCAGGCAATCGAGAACATATCCGCCGCGCAGGTGAGTTTGCCGCGCAGCATTGCCGCATCCGCTTCATTTTCGTGCGCCTTGTAGATATGCATCTCGGGTGAAGCATATTCGGGCGTGTAGTCCACATAATGCGTGTCATCATCCGCAATGATGATACCACTGTCATAGTCGATCACCGCTGCCGACCATGTGCCATCTCTCTTTTCGCAGATCAGCACATTTTCGGGCTTTAAGTCACAGTGAATAAAGCCGATCGACTCCAGCGTTTCCACCTGAACAAGCAGCGTACGCAGGAAAGTGGTCATCTGCTGCAGATCAAGCTCCTCATGCAGCCGATCGGCATCCATATCGCACGACTCGATCAGATTGGTCACTTTATAAATGGATCTTTCCTGACGAAACACATCTACAGAAATGTTGAGAAGCGCGTCCCGACGAACCGAACGCCGCATCAGCCGTGCCGTCTTCTGAAGATGCGAAAAATACACCTCGGTACGCTTTTCGGCAGCCGTCAGCGCATCCGTCAGTTTTTCTCCCGGTTTCCGGACAGAAAACCGATAGTCCGTATACTCCTTGACGACATACCGCCTGCCCCAGCGCCGCACAAAATACAGCACAGACTTGGCGGTATGCTGCTTTGAGAGTATCTTATAGCCTCTCGGATCATCTGACATGGCTTCTCATCTCCCGCATCATGATCGTTTACTCGTGAATTTCGTCACTTTCACAGTCGGTCCACTCGTCATCCTCTGCAGTCAGACCCGTTGCCTGCGCCGTTTCACACACCGCTTCCGGCTTAGCCGCTTCGGTCGCAGCTTCTTCGGCTCCAGCCTGTTCTCCGGTCGTCTCTTCGCCTACTGCCGCTTCCGGCTCAGCCGCCGTCTCATCGCTCTCCTGCACCGTCTCCCCGGCTGTCTCTATCGGCTGCTGAATCTCTGCCGCCGCGTTATTTTCCTCCACAACCTCAACTGCCGCATCCGCCTCGCCTGCCGAAACCACTTTGATCGGCTCTGTGATCGGTTTGGACGGTGCATCCTCCGCCCAAATGGCTTCGGTCCATGCTTCATATCCCGGCTTGTACTGTGCCCACAGATCCATAATCTGCTGTCTGCGCTCATCATGTCGGCTGCGAATGCGTTCGTTTTCTTCGGCGCGCTCCAAGAGCGTATTCACACTGCGATTGATCGCCAGCAGATCCTTTTCGGACAACGAGAAATACGTCGGTTTTTTCTGCTGCTTTACCCAATCCTCGATAAAATAGCGTGCATCGGAATTGGGATGACTCTTGAGGTAATCATCCAGCGCAGCGGTGGATGGTTCTTTATCCACCGTGGGATTTTTTTCAAAGCGCGCCAGATCACGTTCCGCCTTAATCACCTTTTCGGTCAGCATTACCACGCTGGCGATCTGCGCAATTGCCCATGACTTGTTTTCAAACAGCGAATCATCCATCGCCTCACCGCTTTCCACCATCAGGCGAACGCTCATCTTGAGATCCTCCTGATCGGCAGCGGAAAGTCTTTCTCTTCTGCGCTGAACAAATGTCTTACCGACGCGCACCGTCTTCATGCGCGGTCTGCCATCCATGCGGGGCGTATAATTGAAGTGATCGTTGACGAAGATGCATACATCCTTCATCACTTCATCCAGATCGTTGATTGCCTTTGCGTTGAAGCTGCCCTCCGAACGACGAATGCCGTATCCCATGCTGTAGGTATACCAGTCCTGCATATAGCGAACCGCTTTGCAAAACCGATCTTCGGCATCGCGCAAAAACTCGTAGCACCGATTCTGACGCAGACGCATTTCTGCATCGGGCGTCAAATCCACGCGCTCCCTGCGCAGCTCGCTCTCGCCCGTATCCAATCCGGCAACGTACTCATCCAGCTCCTGCTGTGCGCGCACGATCTGACGACGAAGTTGTGCGCGCTTCTCGTTCACTGCTTCTTTCTGCTCCTCCTGCATCTGACGAAGCACGCGCGCACAGGGCAGATCGTCTGGAAATGCCTTGCCCTTGCGCACGATCTCCACAGCGTTCTTTCTGAGCGTGTTGTGGAATGCGCGCTTAGTGCACATCTGACGCGCTAAAGAACCGATCTGACCGTCCACGTCCGCCGTTTCATCGGTGATATGCTCCGGGAACGCATCGATATATGCCTTTTCAATGCGCTCAATGGCAGCTGCCATCATCTCGCGCATAGACTGCATCCGCGCTTCTTCATCCTCCTGCGCATCGATAAATATGCTCTCCAGCGTCGCTGCGTCATCCTGCAAAAGACCGTTGTCCAAGAAAAAGCTCTCCCAGCCTACCGCCATCTCATCGGCGGTTTCATAATCGGTAAGCAGACGCAGATAATACTCCATGTGCATCGGAGAGGTCATGCCGCCGTAAATACCGTCCGTGCAGCACAGCAGCATGGTGCGTCCCGAAACGATACGGCAGGACGCATTGAGATAATATTCATAATTGATGCCTGCGCGGTTATTCATCGGCGCGGAGCCGTTGCCGAGCAGCTCCTGCATGGCATCCTCACGATATTTCTTCTCCACATCATCCAGCGTACAGAGCTTCATCTCGTGATCGTCCAGCGTATAGCAGCGTGAATCACCTGCCCACACCGATACCGCCAGCGTCTGTCCGCCCTGCTGCGGAAAGGTGATCCAGCCGGCAACGGTGGTCGGAAGCGTGCCGCCCACCGCATTCCACTCCCGCGCCGCACTCTGAAGCGCTTCATCGATGGAGCGCTTGAGTTCAGTGCGGATCGCGCCCAGCACAAATGCCGTCTGACCGTCGGATGCCTCTCCGATCTGACGCGCCCAGTCCGCCCAGCGCTGATCGATGGTTCTGCCCACCGCTTCGGCTGCGGTGCAAGACGCCACCTTGGCTTCCTTCCACTTTCTGCCGTCGCGATGCACACAGCTTTTTCCGCCGGTGCCGCCCAATCCGTCAAATACAAATGCATATCTCTCTCCGCATATCGCCGCATCCTGACCAAATCCGGCGTTGGCTTCTATCGCAATATGAAGATTTGCAATATCAGGCTTCATAATAAGCTGCCACTCCTTTATGTAAATTCAGTCACACGCTGCCGGCGATCGCTTCGATCACCGATTTGAAGGTCTCCGAATCGATCCCCTTGCCCGCTTGAGACGGCGAATACTCAACGCTGCCCCACATTCCGACCTCGTTCCACGGCCACACGTTGGGTGCAAACACCACCATGCGCTTAGCGCGGAAATCCATGCTCTCCCACAGACTCTCCACGCCCACCAGATCGGTAGGAACATCCTTGGGATAAGTCTTGTCCATTGCCCGCTGCGGATCATCCAGACGGTGTGCTGAAGCATCGGTCAGCATAACGATGATTTGGCGCGCCTTTTTACCCTGCTGGTTTTCCTGAAATTTTGCCTTCATGGCGCGGCAGAGCGCCTCCAGCGAGCTTTCCGGCTCATCTCCTCCGCCGGTTGCACGAATGTTTTCAATAAAGCTGCGGAACTCATGACTCTCTTCGGGCAGCGTAAAGAATTCACTTTCTTCAAACGGATTGGCGTCTACAAAGATATCGCGAAACACCAGTGCCTTGACGCGCAGCTTCGTCACCTTGCGCCGCTTCGCCCTAAGTGCACGCTGAATGTCCTCATGCATCGACAGCGCACGATTTTTCACTTCATCGATCAGATTCTGCATCGATCCGGTGCCGTCGATCACGAAAATAATATCCACCAGCGTAGCAAAGCCCACGCTCTGTCTCTCCTCGCTGCTCATGGAAGCACTGCCGTTTTTTACTGCCTGTCCGCGCAGCTCGCTCAGTCTGCCCCTTACCTTCTGATCCGCCATATCCGCATATCTCCTTTCGCCCTGCGCAGCCGAACATCCGCTGCCCAATTGCCAAATCTCTAAACTCCGGTGTTTTTATTCTCTGCATCAAAACGAGAGAGGCGTCCGGGCAGAGAAGTCCACTCCGTCCACCCGAACGCCCCCGTTTCAAATTTGTGTCCGTCTGCCGAACGGTGCAGACGAACCGCTGCCTTTGGTAACAGCCTGCTTCTTAGCCCACGCTGCCGCCGATCAGATTGACGACCGCTTCCATCTTGATCTCATCCAGACCGGTTGCCGGATCCATCGTTTCGCAGTTGGCGGCATCCCACTGCTGCATCTCGTTCCACGGATACATATCCGCCGGTGCAAACAGGATCAGGCGATGTCCCTTAATAACGCCGTTTGCCTCTGCCGGGAATACCTCTGCGCTGGAATACTCTGCCTGAAGCTCTTCCAGAGAGACAGGCATACCCTCTTCGGGATATTCGCCGTTATGCTCGGCAGTGATGTATCTCTTGGGATCATCCAGCTTATGCGCCGAAGCATCGGTAAATACTACGATGATCTGACGACGCTTATTGATGGCGGGATCCACAAACCAGTCGCTGTTGAACGCATGGTGCAGTGCTTCGAGTGCGCTTTCCGGCTCGTCCTCACCGCCTGCAGCTTCCAGTCCGTTTACGAACTCGGCAAATGCTTCTTCTTCATCCGGCAGAGTGAAAAAGTCGCTGATGAGCATCGGCGGATGATCGGGATCTGCCCAATCATAGTAATAATCGCGATAGGCGATCACCTTGATGCGCATTTTTCGCACGCGGCGGCTCTTTACGCCCAGCGCCTCACGAACCTGCTCATGGAAGCTCAGCGCAGCTTCCTTGACCTTGGAGAGGAAAGGATCCATCGAACCGGTGCAGTCGATCACAAACACCATGTCTACATCGGTCTGCAGCGCGTCGCGATTTACGCTCTGGCTAATGATGCCGCCGCGTCTGACCTTCTGCTTTTCCTTGGGTTCGTCGTCCTCGAGTTCTTCCTGCTCCTCTTCGTCCTCGTCGTCCATCAGCTCATCGTCCTCATCGTCCAACTCGTCGAGGAAATCATTGCCGTCGTTCTCTTCTTCGTCGTCACCCATCAGCTCGTCGTCCTCGTCATTTTCCAGCTCATCGTCATCGAGCAGCAGCTCTTCATCGCGAATATCCTCTTCGTACATTTTCCGCGCCTCCCGTCCATATCGATAAATTCGTTATGATGTACCTGATTATAACATATTCTTCCGGTCTCTGTCCATACATCTGTCGGACTTTTCATTCAGGGCGCTTTCTCACTGGTCTTTCGTCCCTTGAATGACTGTGAGTATATTATATCGCGCCCTGTCTCGTCCGTGGTCGCTCCGCAAGCGACTTTTTAAGCATCTATGCAGTCATCAGACGCTGCCGGAAATGCTCTGAATGACCGACTCAAACGTCTCGCTGTCGATGCCGATGCCCGCTGCAGAGGGCTTGTAGTCTACGCTGTTCCACAGACCGATCTCTGTCCACGGCCATACGTTGGGCGCAAACACCACCATGCGCTTGGCGCGCGGATCCATACCCTCCCACAGCTCCTGAACACCGGGCAGGTCATTTGGAATGCCCTGCGGATAGTTGTGCGAGACAGCGCGCATCGGATGATCGAGTTTATGCGCCGAGGCATCGGTCAACATGACGATGATATGGCGTGCCTTCTGACCCTGCTCACTCTCCTGAAAGCGGCTCTGCATCGCAAGGCACAGCGCCTCAATGGAGGTCTCCGGTTCGTCGCCGCCGCCGGTTGCACGAATGTTCTCTACAAAGCGTCTGAACTCATCCTTCTCCTCGGGCAGAGTGTAGAATTCACTCTCCTCAAAGGGAACGCTGTCTGCATAGATATCGCGGAACACCAGCGCCTTGACGCGCATCTTGGTAACTCTGCGCTGCTTGCCCTTGAGTCCGTTGATGATATCCTCATGCATCGACAATGCGCGTCTTTTTACCTCATCGATCAGATTCTGCATCGATCCGGTCGCATCGATCACAAAAATAATATCTACCACCGTGGAAAATCCGGATTTTGCGCCCACCGTCTGATCCGCCAATCTGCGTCTGACCTTCTGATCTGCCATATTCGTATCTCTCCTTTACATTTGACCTGTCGTGTCGTCAGCCGAGCATCTCATATAATATTCCGATATCCATACTCAAAGCCTTATCTTCCATCGGCGAAAGCATGGTCATTTCCCATTCCGCCGAGATCTGATCCCACGGATAGGCATACTGCGGAGCGATGAGCAGCAGCCTTCGCTCCCTCGCCGGACAACGCTGCTCACTGATGTATTCCTCATACAGCGCCCATAGCGATGAGGGCATCTGCTCCTCGGGATACTGCGCATCATATCGTCTGCAATCATTCAACGGATGCGCAGCGGCATTGGTAAACAGGGCGATCAGCTGCCTATTTTTCATCGCATCCCTCCGTGTATCCCATTCGCTGCAGAATGCATAATGCAGCGCTTCCAGCCCATTCTCCTCTATATCGCCTCCGCCGCACGCTTCAAGCGACCGAACAAACTCTGTCAGTTCTTCGTTCTGCGCAGGCAGTTCAAAAAACGGGCTGATCTGCATGGGCGGATGCGATGAGGAAGCATCCGCGTAATAGTAATCGCGAAAAGCGATCACTTTTACTCTCAAACGGTTTATACGATACCGTTTCTTCTGCAGCTGCGCCGTCAGCTCATCGCAAAGGGTATTTATCCTGCGCTTGAGTCCCTCCAGAAATTTAGTCATGTCGCCGCTGCAGTCGATCGCCAACGCCATATCCAGATTCATACTTTGCTCTTCCGTGCGCATGAATCCGGCAAACTTCCTCTCATTCATCCGATCCCCCCTTCAACAATGGCATCAACATCATAAAAAAGCACTGTCCAAAGTCCTCCGTTTCAGAGGGAGCTCGTCTTTCTATGTTATAATAGCATTATATCACACTTCGTGCAATATGTGGTCGCTTTGAAAGCGACTTTATGCCAATAAATTGAGAAGCCGATGCGTCTCATCGCCGCATCGACTCCCGATTTTCACGCCACTTGCTTCGTTGCCAGCCACATTTCGTATTTCTGATCGATCTTCCGCTTCATGCCCTGATAGTATTCTTCCGTCCACGGCACAAACAAATATCCTTCGGTCTTGAAAGCAGCGCAGTTGTATTTCTCCTCTCCGAAGTATTCCAACGCATATCCGTCCACATCAACAGGATAGCAATGCCCTTCATCCTCCAATTGACCGTAATACCATACGGAGAAATCCGCGCCCTCTTTATCGAACAGGTCGGCGCGCAGCACACCCTGAAGCTCATCGCGCACAAACTCACGCAGATCCCCAGTGTATTCGCCTTTTCTGACCGCCTCGCATACATCCTTATACTCCTGCAGCAAGCTGCCCTCAAAGCCGCGCTCCATCATCCATCTGAGGTAGATCGCCAGATGCTGATATCCTGTGATCTCCTGAAGATCCAGCTTGAGCTCGCCCACCTTATTGGCGTGATGCTCACCCTCATCAAGCACGACCGGCAGAATATCCTCATCACCAATGCCCGCATTTGGACGATTGATTTTTATATCTACACCCGCAACACACGCCACGCGTTCAATCAACTTCTGCGCGCCGTGCTTGAGACCAAATTCAATCTCCTCGGGATATACCGGAATGACCTGATAAAAGCAAACTCTCTCTCCATTGGGCAGTTTGCATACATCACCGTTCTTTTCGCCGTAGGGCAGCGTCAGCACCACGCCGCTGAAGCGCGTGCCTTCATAAAACGGCTCCCCAAAATCAATGCAGCTACCCCAAAACACCGCACCGCCGGTTGTCTCCGGAAAATGCCCCAGCACATAGAGCATACGCGCCGGCCAATTGTATTCATCGGCAGCTTCACGCGGCTTCCATTCGGGCGGCAGCGACACGATCAGCTCCGCACGATCACTGTCCTGCTCATGATCGCTGGGATCCATGCCTTCCGGCATCTTCATCTTATATGCACCCATGCCGCAGGTAATGATCGTCTGCAGATTCAACCGATGCGACGGTGGGATACAGTACAGATCAACCCGCATTTTTCCGTTTTTAATCGATCTGTGCCTGTTCTCCTCCAATGTCCATTCCGGCTCTCCAAAATATTTCATGATGTGCTCTTCCACTGCGTCGCGCTCCTCTTTGCTATAGACCGCCGCGCCCAGGTTCTTCAGCCATTCAAACATCGATGACTGTCCTCCTCATTCCTATTTTAAACATACCAATTATAGCGGCTCACATCCAAAATTGCAATCTACCGTCAGGATCATTTTTATGCTGCGCACTTATCTATCCACACATTTTTTAACTTACATTTCCGCGCCCGGATATGATAAAATGGTTATGCAGCGTGTCGTTCCTCCTTTTGGCAAGTGTGTGAATGGCGGTGTAGGTCTGCTCCAAGG
>CAZYQB010000012.1:0-17032 GCA_964649595.1 uncultured Oscillospiraceae bacterium
TGGCAGTGGATCTGTGGTATGCCCGTAAAGGTTCGTGCGTTCATGAAGGAAGGCAAGTGGCACGACATCGAAGTTGAAGACGATGTTACCGCTTATGTTGAGTATGCCAACGGCGCAAGCGGCGTATTCATCACCTCCACCGGCGACACTCCCGGCACCAACCGTTTCGAGATCACCATGGACGGCGGCAAGCTGGTTTGCGAGAACAACGAGCTGTGGTTGTACAAGCTTGACACTCCCGAACCTGAGTTCACCCGTACCTGGAAGGGCGGCTTCGGTTCTCCCAAGTGCGAAAAGATCAAGATTGAAACCGACGGCTTCAATCCGCAACACGTTGAGGTTCTGCGCGCCTTTGCCGCACACATCCTGCGCGGTGAGCCGCTGGTAGCTCCGGGCGTGGAAGGCATCCGTGGTCTGACTCTGTCCAACGCAATGCACCTGTCTGCATGGCTGGACAAGACCGTTGATCTGCCTCTCGACGAGGATCTGTTCCTTGAGGAGCTGAACAAGCGCCGCGCTACCTCCCGTCATAAGGAAGCTAACGCGGTCGTGCTGGATACCGATTCCACCTACAATGCATAATTAAAAAGCGTTGCAATTTCTGCAGGGCAGTCATCTTTCGGGGATGACTGCCCTGTTTTTAAAAAAGAAAGGATGCTGGTGATACATGAAACAGATCAGAAGTACGATGTTTCTGCTCGGAGCTATCTTTGCTGCAATGGGCTTCTTGTTTATCGCGTTGGGTACATGGCAGTATTCGGTATGTGACAGGCTGATGACAGAGGGTGTGAGCGCCCAGGGCACGGCACAGTGGCGCGGCAGTGATGATTTATGGATTTCATTTGAAGCAGAAGGAAGAGTGTGGGAGATAGAGAGTTTTTTCCATTCTGATTCTATCCGCAGCGGTGATGAAATTACCGTATGGTATATGAAGGGCGATCCTTCGACGGCGCGAATTACTGATTGGTGGACCTATGCGATATTTCTGATTATGGGCGGCGTATTTGCGCTCATCGGCTTAGTGTTTGTGGGCTGGCAGGGAAAGATTATGAAGCTTCGGCAAACACTGGAAGAAAACGGAAAGAGGATATGGGCAGATGTGACGGAAGTCAGGCAGCTGCGCTCAGTCCGCATCAATGGAAGAAATCCTTATGTGATTTATGCCGTTGGTACGCATCCTTATACCGGCTCGAAAATTATGGTGAAAAGTCGACTGATGCTGAATGATCCGCGTCCGTATCTGGCGGATGGGAAGGTAGAAGTGCTGGTGGACCGCGTGGAGGAAAAGAGATATCATGTGCTGACGGATGAGCTGGAGAGCAAAGGTACATCGATTGGTATAGCGATGGATATATGACCGAAACAGCGGATAGCGGATTTTTGGAGATGGGTTTATTGACATTGACTTGTTTATCCATTACAATAATTGACAGAGCAAAGTATAAAGGGGATGTTTTAAAATGAAGATTCGTCGTATTATGGCAATGATGATGGCACTTATGCTCGCGCTGAGTCTGTTTGTCTGCGCCGGTGCTGAGCCGACTGCTCCTGCCTACACGCTTACTGCGCGTGATGTGGAGATGAACGAGTTAACGAACACGATGGCTGTTCAGGGCGTGGATTCTCGTTTGTATGCACTGTATGCAGCGGACGGAACCAGCTTGACAGAAGAGAAGTACATTCACATGAGTGCCACAGAGAAACTGTATGAAGTTGCCGTGGAGAGTGGTATCAACGTAATCGGCATGATGGATGCTCAGGGAAATATCGTGATGCCTATGGAATACGGTGATGTTGACTATATTTCCGAACGCTGGCAGCTGGGCATCAAGCTAGTACCTGCCACTGCGGATAACTATGACTATAAGTCTCTGTTCAACAGCAGTGAGTTCTATCTGGTTGAGGCATACGATGTATACTACTGCGGTGCAAAAGTCGGCTCGCTGGGACGCAATGATTGTTACGTTGCTTATGCACGCGGCGATTATCTGTATGTAGCCGATAAGGAGCGCAACTATACATATTATAATAAGGAATTTGCAGCGTCGGGTTATGAGGGAAGCGGCAGCAGTGAATATGACGAGAAGCGCGACGGAATTTATCACTGCGGTAGCGGTCAGCAGGCGTTCGTTCCCACTTGCACTCTGACCAGTGAAGAAGTTGAACTGGACATTTATGAAGTGGACGACTGCTTTGTTGATCTGCAGGGCAATGTTCTTTTTGAAATCGATGAAAAGTATGATTATGTTTCTGATTTCAAGGGTGAATATGCTTTGGCGACCATGAACGACATGGAAGGCTTAATTGATCGCACCGGTCGCGAAGTGCTGGTATGCGAATACGATGATATTAACTACGGTGATCGCGTCTATTTTGAAGGCGGCTATCAGATTGCTGTCAAGGATGGCAAGGTCGGCTTCGTGAATCCCAATGGCGAAATAACCTGTGAATTCAAGTATTCCGAAAATGTTGTCGAATCCATTTATAAGATGCCTCTGACCTATTTGACGGATCTGGATGGCTCCATGATTGTGCTCAGCGGTGTAGTAGGTGAACTGCCCGTGCGCTATGCGGATATCGATATTATGACGGACAATGGCTGCCCGGTATTTGTTGCCGTTAGTGCTGATGAAAAAGCAGGCGTTATCGATATGTATGGGGAGGAAGTAGTTGCCATGGACGGCATCTATGACGATACCTATGACTTCCAGATTTCCATGGATGGTAAATTTATTATTGGTGATATCGGCGGTTATCAGTACAATATCTATCTGATCGAAGAAGTAGCGTCGGACAGCGTTGCTGCAGAGTAAAGCGAATAAAAATTTGGCTCCGGCGGCGCACTCTGATTTGAAATCTTAATATTTAGATGCGAACTCCTCTGAAACGAACTTAAAAAGTTCTTTCAGGGGAGTTTTTGTTATAGAAAATGTGCAGCGGTTGCCTTTTCACGGAGAAATTGATATAATGAATCCACCATGCGATAAGCAAAATGGAGGATGACATATGAAGATCGGCGTACTGCTTTCTCTGGAAGAAGCTAAGAATCGAATCGGTGCAGCGGTGGAGATGGGCATTCATTCCTGTCAGTTGTGCAGCTGGGATCTGTCCATTCAGACTGATGAAATGGCACAGGATATTATTTCTCTGCTCAAGGAATACGACATGGAGGTAAGCTCCTTCTGGGCAGGCTGGAGTGGACCGCAGGCTTGGAACTTTACGGAAGGTCCGGTAACGCTGGGTCTGCTGCCGCCGGCATATCGCTATCGCCGTGTACGGGAGCTCAAAGCTGCTGCGGATTTTGCCAAAAAGCTGGGCATTCGTCAGATCGCCACTCATGCCGGATTTATTCCCGAAAATCCCCATGATCCGCAGTATGCCGCAATGATCGATGCGCTGCGCGATCTGGCGGAGCACCTCAAGAAGAATGAGCAGTATCTGCTCTTTGAAACCGGTCAGGAAACTCCGGTCACGCTGCTGCGCGCCATTGGCGATATCGCAACCGGCAATCTGGGGATCAATCTGGATACCGCAAACCTTATCATGTACGGCAAGGGCAATCCGGTGGATGCACTGGATGTATTCGGTCAGTACGTCATGGATGTACACATCAAGGATGGTATGTTCCCGACTGACGGTTGGGAGCTGGGTGCAGAAGTGCCGGTGGGTGAGGGCAAGGCGGATTTCCCGCGCGTCATTGCCAAACTCAAGGCGCTGGGCTATGACGGGGCGCTGACCATCGAGCGCGAGATCTCCGGCGAAAAGCAGATTGAGGATATCATTAAGGCAAAGAAACTGCTGGAACAGTATATCTGATGTGAAGATATTCATAAGACCCTTGGGAGCAGGCGCAGGTCTGCTCCCGCTTTATCTTTCTGCTGTATCGGTCATAAGGAAAAGCTCTTGTCAAACGAGCGTCCTTGTCCTATAATAAAATGTATAATCATACCTGAGAGAAATTTGGAGGAAAATCAATGAACAAGCATATGAAAAGATGGCTGTGTCTGCTGCTGACTGCTGCGCTGTTGATGCTGGGCGGCTGTTCGAGCAATGAACAGGATGAAACTCAAACGGATGCTACGCCTACGCCGTCGCCTACGCCTACGCCGACATATACGCCCGTGCCTACGATTGCGCCCACACTGGTGCCGGTGGTGGCATTTGAGGATTATGAATACTTTGTTCAGATTAACAGCTCGCTGGCGGTATCGTTTAAATATCCTTCTCATTGGATCAATGAGCCGGGTAAAGCGAGCATTCGTTACACGGAGCCGGTGAATGAAGGGGATACTCCGGCGCGGCTGACGGTGACCAGCAAATATGTGTCGAGTCGCCCGGACGACCGCGATATGAAGGAGCAGATGCAGAGTTTTCTGACACTGGTAGAGGCGCAGGTGGACGATTATACGGCAGACAAAGATGATTATAAGGACGATGTAGAAGTGGCAGGTACCGAAGGTGTGCGCCAGAAGTATACCGCGCGCGATCCCGATACCGACGAGGAGATCACCGGATATGCATTGATGGTATATGTGCGCGCAGCAAAGCGTATTTATCTGATGCACTTTACCGCACCGAGTGCGGATTATGAAGAACTGTCCGGCGTGATCGATGTGATCCGTGAATCGCTGACTACTACCTGAGGAGAGAAGCAATGATTACAGCCAAGGCATATGCAAAGATCAACTGGGCGCTTGATATTCTGGCAACGAGAGAAAACGGATATCATGAACTGGATATGCTGATGCAATCGATTTCGCTGCATGATACGCTGACCTTTAAGCCTGCGGAAGATATTTCGTTCTTTATCGACGGCAAGCCTGATCCATATGCGGAGAAAAACCTGATCGTGCGTGCGGCGCGGCTCCTGCAGGAGGAGACCGGATGCAGAGACGGAGTGCATATGGAGCTTTCCAAGCGTACTCCGGCAATGGCAGGTCTGGGCGGCGGCAGCGCGGATTGTGCGGCGGCGCTGATCGTGCTCAATAGAATGTGGGAACTCAATTTGAGCGAAGAAAAACTGTATGAGCTGGGTTTTAGGCTGGGTGCGGATGTGCCCTTTTGCCTGATGGGCGGTTTTGCGCGTGTGGGCGGCTTGGGAGAGCAGCTTCAAGCGATGAAGGCATCCGATGCACCCGAAATGCTGCTCATCATGCCCGACGGCGGATTAAGCACCGGCGCGGTGTTTAAGGGCTATGACGGTACCGAACGCATTATGCCCAAGGTGGATATCGATGCGGCAGCGCGTGCCCTTGAAGCGGGGGATTATTCGGCGCTCGACCGGGCGGCGTATAATGTGCTGACAGCACCGGCGGCGCAAGTAAGTAGTGCCGTGTCAAAGGCGCTCGACCGATTGAAGCAAAACGGAGCGATTTTTGCCCGCATGAGTGGCAGCGGTTCGGCGGTGTTCGGCGTGTTTGAAAATGCGGATGCAGCGGCACGCGCTCATAAGATACTCCGTATGGAATATGATTTCTGCGAGAGGATCACGACCTCGCCTTACGGCGTGGAGATTTCGGAGAAAATATGAATCCTTTAAGAATCGCGGCGCAGAAAAAGCTGAGTGATATAAAGGGCGCGTTTTTACGCTGTGATCGGGGAGAAGGGCTGTATATCACCAACAGCGCGGTGCGCTCCGGACAGAGCATCGACTGGGCGGCAGCAGGCTTTGAGGTGCGGATGAAGGGGAAAATGACCTTCCTGATGCCGAAGGACGAATGGCTGCAGCCGTTTGAGGTGTGGCTGCGTCCGCAGGTGAAGTGCGCATATCTGAGCGATTCCGCAGCCAATGCTGATTTCGGCGAGATCGAGGAAGCGGACAGAAAACTGTGGATCGACGGTATCAAGCAGCTTGAAATGCCGTCGGGGGTCGATTATGAAAAAACGGTGCGCCAGAGGGCGGCTGTATGTCTAAGAACACGACGCGGCGGCGGTACGATCAGAATATGTGCGCTGATAGCGGATCTGCTGAGAGAAATGAGTGTATCGAAGGAGGGTGTACAAAATGAAGATTGAATGGATGGGACACGCCTGTTTTGCAATCACTACCGAAGGCGGTACGCGCATCGTGACCGACCCGTTCGATGAAACGGTAGGTTATCCGATACCTTGGGGAAAAGCCGATATCGTGACTGTCAGTCATAATCACTTTGACCACAACTGCTGGGAGCGAATGAATCCTGCACGGGTTGTGGATAAGTCGGGCGAATATGTGATCGGAGATGTGCGGATATTTGGCATTGACTCTTTCCATGATGACGCCCAGGGCACGAAACGCGGCACGAATGTGATCTTTGTGATCGAAGCGGACGGCAAAAAGGTTGTGCATCTAGGGGATCTGGGGCATATGCTCTCCGATTCGCAGATTGCTGCCATCGGCAAGGCGGATGCGGTGATGGTTCCCGTCGGCGGCACCTATACGCTGACCGCTGCTCAGGCCGCCGAGCAGGTGCGCGCACTTGAGACCGAAGCCATCGTACCCATGCATTACAGCAATCAGTGGTGCAAATTCGATATTACCGGTATTACGCCGTTCCTGCATCAGATGAATCTGCCCTTTGAGGAGATGGATGAATTCATTCCCGGCGAGGAGTTCGCGCCAGTGGTGGTACTCAGTCTCGCGGAGGAAAAGTGAGCGTGAAACGGGTCTATCTTGTCGGCGGCACGATGGGCGTCGGCAAAACGGCGGTCTGTCAGAGGCTCAAGCAGATGCTTTCAAATTCGGGTTTTCTGGACGGAAAGCGCACGGCTGAAGTATAAAAATCGGAACGAACGGAAAAAGCATAAGTGAGGTCGCAGCGGAAATCGCTGAGCTGTAGGAAAATGAAAAGGATCCCCTCCTGCCGCAGAAATGCGGAGAGATGGGATCCTTTTTTGCTTGTATGAGCAAAACGTATATCGAACGGAGTTACATCTTTTCGGGAGCTTCCACGCCGATGAGGTACAGCGCGGTGGCGATGGTCTGACGGGCGGCATCGGTCAGCTCGATCTTGGCGGCGCGCTGAGCATCGCTGCCGTCGAGAATGCGGCATTCATAGTAGAACTTGTTGAACGCCTGAGCGAGGTCTACGGAGTAGCGGGTGACCATGGAAGGCTCATTACGGTTGACTGCCTCGCGCACCGTTTCGGGGAACTGTTCCAGAATGCGGATGACGTTCTGCGCATCTACACCGGAGAGGGCACTGTAGTCGGGCGCAGCATCATACTTACCTGCCTTGCGCAGAATCGAGCAGGCACGGGCATGGCTGTATTGCACATAAGGACCAGTTTCGCCTTCGAAGTTGAGGGCGCGATCCCAGCAGAAGTCGATATCCTTGATGCGGTTGTTGTACAGATCGAAGAACACCACGGCGCCTACGCCGACCATGCGTGCCGCTTCGTCTTTATCTTCCAGATCGGGACTCTTTTCCTCGATGATGGCGCGTGCCTTCTCGACTGCCTTGTTGAGCAGGTCCTCGAGATATACGACGTGACCCTTTCTGGTGGACAGAGCCTGACCTTCATAGCTGACCATGCCGAAGGAAACGTGCTCCATGTTCTTTGACCAGTCGTAGCCCATCAGCTCCAGCACTTTGAAGATCTGCTTGAAGTGCAGATCCTGCTGATATGCCACAACGTAGAGGCACTTTTCAAAATCGTAGGTATTTTTGCGGTAGAGGGCGGCTGCCAGATCGCGGGTCGCGTACAGACTGGCTCCGTCGCTGCGCAGTATGATGCAGGGAGGCATATTGTACTTCTCAAGGTCAACCACCTGTGCGCCCTGAGATTCAACCAGCAGTCCCTTTTCCTTCAGACCGTCGATCACGGGATCCATTTTGTCGTTATAGAAGCTTTCGCCTGCGTAGGAATCGAACTTTACGCCCAACATATTGTAAACGCGTTCGGCATCCTTCAGCGTGACCGATTTAAACCAGTTGAAGATGGTCAGCGCTTCCTCGTCGCCGTCTTCGATCTTCTTGAACCATGCACGTCCCAGATCGTTGAGGGATTCATCCTTCGCGGCTTCCTGATCGAACTTGACATAGAGCGCGACCATGGCGTCCACGCCGCCCTGTTCGACTTCTTCTTTGCTGCCCCACAGCTTGTAGGCGGCGATCATCTTGCCGAACTGGGTACCCCAGTCGCCCAAGTGATTGATGCCGATACATTTGTAGCCGAGGAAAGAGTACATTCTGTACAGCGCATTGCCGATCATGGTAGTAGACAGGTGTCCGATGTGGAAGCGCTTTGCGATGTTGATGGAAGAATAGTCCAAGCAGATGCTCTTGCCTGCGCCTTCGGTGCCGCCGCCATAGTTTGCCCCCTGTTCACGCACGGCGCGCAGTATTTCGCTGGCGTAGGTAGCGCGGTCGATATAGAAATTCAGATAACCCTTGACTGCCTGAACCTCCTTGAGGAAGGGCGCAGAGATGACTGTTTGCAGTGTGCCTGCGATCATGGGCGGAGCCTTTCGCAGTACCTTTGCCAGACGGAAGCAGGGGAAAGCGTAATCGCCCATGGCGGTATCCGGCGGAATTTCGATCACCTGAGCGATAGCCTCAGTGGTCATAGAGTCATTATTAAATGCTGTTTTGAGGGCGGCTGCGATTTCCTGAGCGATGCTCATTTTAAAATCCATAGTGTATTCACCTCGAAAGAGTGTTTTTGATTTATTCAGTATAGCATCAGTGTTCAGGAAAGACAAGGCTTAACAGGTAATTTTTGAGGCAGGGGATGTGTCCGCGGCAGCTATTTTCCCATTTTCTGATCGAGGAACCGAATGTAGGTGTTCCAGTCCTCTCGCGAATGAAAGTGTCCGCCTGCGCGCAGATGGTAACCTACATTTCCTCCGTGCAGAACATCACCGGGCACGGGCATTTTGTCGGGTGTGATGAGTCCTTTTTTGCCCATCAGTTCCCATGCCTGAGATGCCCACAACGTTGTAATGAACTCCGATTCGGGGTCTGCACCTTTGTCCTCTGCGGCAGAACCGACGCACAGCAGACGCGGTGCGATCAGTGCAAGTAGAAAAGCTTGATCGTAGGGCTTTTGATCCTCCTTTTCATCGGTAAAGGACTTGAAGTTTTCGCAGTACCAGTCCCAGCTGCCAACCTTCAAAAAACTGCGCACACGCTCGCCGTGTCCGCCTTTGGAGGTGGCGGCGCCGCCGTAGCCGGAGTTGTTGGAAATGGTGCAGAAAAAGCGATCATCCTGCGCACCTGCCCACAGCGCAGTTTTGCCCAATCTGGAATGACCGATGACTGCCGTGTGCGCTGCATCCAGATCGTCTCTTGTAAAAAGATAGTCCAGCACGCGGCTTGCGGCGTATGCCCACATACCGATCTTTCCCCATTCGGTATTGCTGCGCTCGGCGGTTGTGCCGAAATATTCCGCCAGACCGCCGGAGAAGTCGCCGTAATGCGCGTCGTTGACCACGTCCGTATAGCACATCTGCACAAGCGCATAGCCCGAATCGATGATCTCCTTGATCGGAACATAGCGGATGGGAGCGAGGTCCTCATTTAAGTCGAAGCGGAAGGCGATATGCAGAAAGACCGGCGGCTTATCGGTAGATTTGGGGATAAAGCAGTATATGGGAAATGAGAAAATGCCTCTTTCGGTTGCACAAAAGATGTTCACCTTTTGTGCAAGCACTTTGCCGCCGAATTCTTTGGGATCGCTGTACTCGATCTCACCCCATACGCGCACGGGCGGTTCAGGCGTAAAGCCGTAGGAATAGATATAGAGTGCATCGAGCATTTCTTTTCGTCGAAGAGCCCATTTTTCGGGTGTGACGGGCGTGCCGTCGTTCATGGTAAGAATGGGCAGCAGATTGCGCTGAGTCAGAATATCGTCAAGCATACTGTCTTTTCTCCTTTGAAGATGTGCAGAGCAGTTTGAGAAAAGGGATTCCATGCGCTGAGTATAACACATAAAGGAAGAAAAAACAATTCGGTGCATAGGCTGTGTTAGCTCAATGTAGGGGCTTAATTTGATGACATCGCCTCAAGGCAGGAGCCTCATACTTGACTTATTTAGACAGTCAGGGCACTTGGTTGACGAACGGGTGAATGTGATGATATAATAAGCCTGAAAAACATAAGAAAAGCATATCGGGAGAAAGATATCTATGGAAAATGAAAAAATGGATCGTTTGATTGAGCAAATCGAAAAATCGGCAAAGGAGCAGCGCCTGCTGGCAAGCAGACTGCTTTCAAACGAAAAAAATATCAAGGTGATGAGTGTATACTATGCAGTATTTGCATCGGTTACGGCGGTACTGAGTTTGTTGTATGCGCAGACGGGATTTTCTCGGCTGTCGGCAGTGCTGACGGTAGTGCTGTCCATTCTGGTGATCGCACTGAGCGCGCAGAAATATGCACAGCAGGCACGTCATTATCATGTGAATGCGCATATGCTCGATCAGCTGCTGCTTGAAGCCGGCGAGGAGGGGGATGAAACAGAAAAATATCGCACGCTGCGGGAAAAATACGGCGTGCTGGCTGCGTCGGCAGATGGAAGGAGTACGCATGAGAGCCGGGCGGTACTGAAGATGTACGATATTGAAAATCGACGTTGTGTGCTGCGGGGCGAAGAAGTACTGCGTACGCATTATCTGTGCGGATATGAAAAGTTCAAATACTGGCTGGTGGAGATCATGAACATTGCTTTCAAGGCATTGATTTTCGTCGCGCCGATAGTAGGCATGGTGCTTGCGGCGATGAACTTGATCTGATATACGACTTTTGCCGTTCCGTGAAAAGTGCAGAACGGTTTTTGGGTGCATCGGCAGAAGCAAATGGGAAATTGGTGCGGAATACTTGCGGATAAGAATAAAGTGTGTTACCATTAGATTGTAAAATGGAAAAATTTATTTAAGGACATGATCGGAAGGGCGGGGCGGATATGATCGTAAGAAATTGTGCGGGCGGCGTGGTATTCTGCGGCAACAAGATATTTCTGCTCAAGAATGATAAAAATGAGTGGGGACTTCCCAAGGGCGTGATCCGTGAAAAGAGATCCCGCCGGGAAACGGCGCTGCTGAGAGTGAAGGCGGAAGCAGGGATCGATGCAAAGATTCTCTGCACGGCTGGAGATACGAGCTACGAATTTTACTCTTTTACGCGCAGACAGCCGGTATGCAACCGCATCCACTGGTATGTGATGACAGCGGATACCGAGGATTTCTGCATTTCTGCCGAGGAAGGATACACCGAGGGTGGATTCTTCCCGATGGAAAAAGCCATTGAACAGGTTACCTATACCAAAGAAAAAGAACTGGTGCAGGCTGCCTGTGAAAAATATATTGCGGAGCTCAACGGTTGAGAAGAAATGTCTAAAAAATCAGCGCGATTATAAAAAATCAAGCCGTAAATGTGTGCTTAACAATTGTTCCATTGCCAAGAGGGACAGTTTGTGATATGATAGTAAGCACGAAAAAATGTATTCAGGGGGCTAATTTCAATGTCTGGACATAATAAATGGTCAACTATTAAGAATAAGAAGGCAAAGACCGACGCTCAGAAGGGCAAAATATTTACCAAGATCGGTCGCGAAATCGCTATTGCCGTTCGTGAGGGCGGCAGTGCAGATCCGTCCAATAACCGTAAGCTGCGCGACGTTATCGCCAAGGCAAAGGCAAGCAATATGCCCAACGACAACATCAAGCGTTCTATCGCTAAGGCAGCCGGCGAGGGCAGCGGCGTAACCTACAAGGAGGTCACCTACGAAGGATATGCTGACGGCGGTGTAGCGGTGATCGTTGATGTAGTTACCGATAACCTCAACCGTACCGCTTCCGAAATCCGTCACCTGTTCGACAAGTTCGGCAAGGGTCTGGGGGCAACCGGCTGTGTTTCCTGGAAGTTCGATCACAAGGGCGTTATCGTGATCGATACCTCCAAGGGTGTTGACGAGGACGATCTGATGATGACGGCACTCGATGCCGGCGCTGATGACGTTGAGATCGAAGAGGATACGGCTACCGTATATACTGATCCGGGTGCTTTCTCCGAGGTTCGTGAGAACATGGAAAAGGCCGGCTACTCTTTCCTGGAAGCGGATCGCCGCATGGTTCCCACCAGCACCACCGAGATCACCGATCCCGATACCATTCAGAAGGTAGAGCGTCTGATCGACGAGCTGGAAGACTACGACGATACACAGAACGTCTACCACGATGCGGAACTGCCCGAGGATGACGACGAGGAATAATTTCGTCGAAAGATTTGAGTTGAACGACTGACCTGGAGCGCAAATACGGCATGGGGGATGATCGCAGCTATGAAACAGACCGTCGATACGCAGTTGATTTTGAATCCTCATGAGATCGGTCCGGATTCGCCCATCGGCGTATTTGATTCCGGCGTGGGTGGCGTGAGCGTGCTCAGAGATATGGCGCGCTTGCTGCCGCATGAAAACTTCATCTATTACGGCGATAACAGAAATGCTCCCTACGGCACCCGAACCGAAGAGGAGATACGCACGCTGGCAATGAACGTAACGGATGTCCTTATGGAGATGGACATCAAGGCGCTGGTTGTGGCGTGCAATACCGCAACCTCTGCGGCGATTATTCAACTTCGCGAAAGGCTGAGCATTCCGGTGGTGGGAATGGAGCCTGCGCTCAAGCCTGCATCCAAGCTGTGGCACGGCGGTCAGGTGCTGGTGCTTGCCACTCCGGCAACGCTCAAGCAGAATAAATTCCAGCACCTCTATGAGCTGTATGGTCAGAATGCGGTCATTCAGCCCTGTGCAGGACTGATGGAATTTGCTGAGCGTGGTGAGATGGAGGGCGAGGGCATCGAACGCTATCTTGCGGAATGCTTCGAGCCGTATAAGGGCAGTCAGATCGATGCAGCGGTTTTAGGCTGTACGCATTATGTGTTTCTCAAAAGAGCCATTTCAAAGGCGCTTCCGGGCGTGCCGCTGATCGACGGAAATGACGGCACCGCGCGACGGCTGGAGTTTCTGCTCAGGGAGCGCAATCTGCTCAGGGCGGAAGGCGAAGGCGGAATTACATTCATGACATCCGGCGAGGAAAGCGTGTATCTGCCCCGAATGGAGATGTTGTTTCGCACTCCGATCTGAAAAATTGAATTTCAAAAGAGCTGATCGACAATGAATGAATCGGTCGGCTCTTTTTCTGTTTCTCATGATTGATTTTTGCATTGTTGGGCACGCTAAGCGGCAGAGAGACGATGATTGTCGCTCTGCTTTTTGAATTTCAGCAAAATGCGCGGCAGCGGCGGAAAGGAATCAGATTGAATGATAACGCAGAAAAAAATTCGCCCATTCGGTATACGGGATAAGATTGGATATTTGTTCGGAGATTTCGGAAACGACTTTACATTTCTGCTGGCATCCTCATTCCTGCTCAAGTTTTATACCGATGTAATGGGCGTGGATGCGGCGGTAGTAGGCATCGTGATGATGATTTCGCGCTTTGTGGATGCCTTTACTGATGTGGCGATGGGACGCATCTGCGACCGCAGTCGACCGTCTGCGCAGGGCAAGTTTAAGCCATGGATACTGAGAATGTGTATTCCCGTGGCGCTTTCTTCTTTTTTGATATATCAAAGCGGATTGGCATCGCTGCCGATGGGCGCAAAGATAGCATATTTGTTTGTAACGTATATTCTCTGGGCATCCATATTTTATACCTCTATCAACATTCCATACGGCTCGATGGCATCTGCAGTCTCCTCTGAGCCGGAAGATCGGCAGTCGCTTTCCACCTTCCGGAGCATGGGCGGTGCGCTGGCTGGAGTCGTCATCGGTGCGGGGGTCCCTATTCTTGCGTATGAGAATATCGGCGGTCATACCGTGCTTAACGGCTCACGATTTACCACGATTGCGGGCATTTGCTCGGTACTGGCGGTAGCGTGCTATGTGGTCTGCTATGTATTGACTACGGAGCGCGTTGGTCAGGATGGCGATATGGCACGGGTGCAGGCGAAAAACAGTGTGGTGGATATGTTCAAAAGAGCCGTAAGAAACCGCGCGCTTATATCGATCATTGCAGCATCGATCGTGATGCTGCTTGCCCAGCTCACCATGCAGTCGATGGCGGGTTATCTCTATCCCAACTTCTATAATAATTCGGCGGCGCAGTCCGCATCTACGCTGGTCATGCTGGCAGGCATGATGATCGCTGCGGCTGCCGCAAAGCCGCTTTCCAAACGATTCGGAAAGGCGGAGATCAGTGTGGCGGCAAATGCATTTGCGGGCGGCATATGCGTGCTGCTGTTTTTCCTGCGTCCGCAGAATGTATGGGTGTTTGTGGCGTTTCAGGCGCTGTGCTGGCTGGGACTGGGTATATTCACGATGGTCAGTTGGGCGCTGATTACCGATGTGATCGATGATTCCGAAGTCAAATGCGGCGTTCGAGAGGATGGATCGGTATATGCGCTGTATTCCTTTGCGCGTAAGCTTGGGCAGGCTGCGGCGGCAGGCATAAGCGGCGGTCTGCTAAGTCTGATTGGTTATTCGCAGGAGACAGCGTTTGATCGGGGCGTGGTCAACGGTATATTCAACATTTCAACGCTGCTGCCTGGTATGGGTTTTGTATTGCTTGCGGCGATACTGTGGTTTTGGTATCCCCTGCACAAGCGGAAGGTGGATGAAAATGTACGCGTGCTCAAGGAAAAAAGAAATGTCAAATAAAAGATACTTGAATGTCTGATTTTGACAAACTGTGTACATAATTCTTCTGTAGTATCCGAAATGAAATGGAGGGATTGCTGATGAGAGAGACCGTCAGTTTAAATCGAAAATGGGCATTTATGATAGAGAGCAATGCAGTGCCGCAGGAACTGCCTAAAAAACCTTACTGGGTTAATTTGCCGCACACATGGAATGCTATCGACGGACAGGACGGCGAGAATGACTATTATCGTGGAGTGTGCTGGTATGTTCGCAACATTTCGCGTGACGATCTGCCGCAAGGCGAACGGTTTTTTCTGGAAATTGGGGCAGCTAATTCATCAGCGGATGTATATTTTAATGGAGAGCATATTTCTCATCATGACGGCGGGTATTCGCTCTTTCGAGTGGAACTGACCGACTATATTAGAGAAGAAAATCTGCTGGTGATCGGCGTGGACAACAGTCCAAACGACCATGTATATCCACAGATGGCAGACTTTACGTTTTACGGCGGTCTGTATCGCAGTGTAAAACTGATCGGCGTGCCGCAGTCACACTTTGATCTGATGTATTGCGGCGCGCCGGGGATTGCGGTCACGCCGAAGGTTTATGAAAAGGATGCCGATGTATCCGTTGAGGTATATGTAGAAAATCCTCAGGATGGACAACGTGTCCGATACGGAATTTTTGATCGGGAAGGAAATGTGGTCTGCGAGCATACTCAGCCGGTCTCCGAAACGAAGTATACCGCGCATATCAAAAATGTAAGTCTCTGGCAGGGCACAGAATCACCGTATCTGTATACGGCAAGCGCGCAGCTGCTGGATCAAAACGGTGTGGTGATAGATCATATTCACACACGCTTTGGATGCCGCAGCTTTGCTATTGATCCCCGGAAAGGCTTTTTGCTCAACGGCGCGGAGTATCCGCTGCGCGGCGTTGCCAGACATCAGGACTGGCTGGGAATCGGCAATGCACTGTTGCCCGAACATCATGAGAAAGATATTGACCTGATCTGCGAAATGGGCGCAAATACTGTGCGTCTGGCGCATTATCAGCATGATCCGTATTTTTATGATCTGTGCGATGAGCGCGGTCTGGTGGTGTGGGCGGAGATCCCGTACATCTCGAAGCATATGCCGTTAGGGCGGGAAAATACGCTCTCTCAGATGCGTGAGCTGATTGTACAGAATTACAATCATGCATCGATTGCACTGTGGGGACTGTCGAACGAGATCACTATGAACGGTGATAAGGATGAAGATCTGCTCGCGAATCACCGTCTGCTCAACGACATGGTGCATCAGATGGATCCAACAAGACTGACCACCCTTGCGGCGCTTTCTATGTGTCCGACTGATTCACTGTATCTCAAAATTTCGGATGCAGTCTGCTATAACCATTATTTTGGCTGGTACGGCGGCGATGTGTCGATGAACGGTGAATGGTTTGATCGTTTCCACAGTGAGAATCCGGAAATTCCTGTCGGCATGAGCGAATATGGCTGCGAGGCACTCAACTGGCATACCTCCGAGCCGGTGCAGGGGGATTATACTGAAGAGTATCAGGCATATTATCATGAGGAAATGATAAAGCAGCTATTCTCCCGTCCGTATATCTGGGGTACTTATGTCTGGAATATGTTTGACTTCGGAGCAGATGCCCGAAGCGAAGGCGGTGAAAACGGTCAGAATCATAAGGGTTTGGTCACGATGGATCGAAAGTATAAGAAAGATTCCTTCTATGCATACAAGGCGCATTTAAGCCGTGAGCCGTTTGTGCATATCTGCGGCAAAAGATATGTAGATCGGGTAGAAGAACTGACGCAGATTACTGTATACACAAATCAGCCGACTGTAGAGCTGTTTGCAGACGGCGTAAGCCTCGGAAAGCGCGAAAGCAGCGATCATTTCTTCTATTTCCAGGTGCCGAACAAGGGTGAAACGCATCTTCGTGCGGTTGCCGGAGCGTGCGAGGATACGAGCGTTATCCGAAAGGTTGCCGCCTTCAATGAATCATATCGCCTCAAGGAGAAGGGGGCTGTGCTCAACTGGTTCGATGTGACCGAGGTCAAGGGGCATTTCTCCATCAAGGATAAGATCGGGGATATTCTTAAAAATGAACAGGCGGCAGAGCAGCTGCGGAAACTGCTTGATAAGGTGAGTTCCATCGGCGGCAGCTTTGCGGGCTTCAAGATGACCGACGACATGATGAAAATGATGGAAGGCTTCACGGTGCTCAGATTTACCACGCTCATGAGCACGGCAGGCGTAGAAGTGAGCAAAGAGCAGCTGTTGGAACTCAATGAGCAGCTTTGTGAAATCGGAAAAGAATAGAAGAAACGGGTGATCGCTTCGGTGATCACTCTGTTTTTTTATAGGATTGCTCTTTAATTCTTCATATGATA
>CAZYQB010000013.1:0-16363 GCA_964649595.1 uncultured Oscillospiraceae bacterium
CACCTGAGCCTAAGCCTTTGACGATGACGATTTCTTGCGGATCGCTCTGCGAGAGCATACGGGTGCAGTTGTTTTCAAGTCCCCAGCAGCAGCAGGCAAGCAGCACAAAGAGGGAGCCTGTGGAAAACTGGAAGCTGCGTGTGTCTTCTATGGAAATCAGTATGCTCGAGAGGACAATCAAACCGATTGCCGCCAACAGCCGCCTGCTGATTTTTTCCTTGAAGATCACAAGAGCGATCAGCGAGGTGGCGACGATCTCGAAATTATTGAGCAGGGAAGCGTTTTCCGGCGTTGTGCGCTGTAGTCCGAGCATCAGAAAGATGGGTGCGAGAATGTCCAGCACGATCATACCTAACGTGTAGGGCAGATCCTTTTTGGTCAGCTTCATTTCGCTGCTGCGGCGGTGTGTGATCTTTTGAAACAGACTGACCAGCAGCATACCCAGACCGGCGCCCAGATACAGGAAGGATGCCATCATGGCAGGCGGTACATCCTGCAGAAAGAGTTTGGACAGCGGGGAATTGAGCGCATACAACATGGCTGCCAGAAAGGCGAAAAATACTGCAAAACGGCTTTTGTTCATCATGATACCTCACTTCAAAAACTGATAGATCGCTTTTTGAACTTTTCGATGGCTTCGTGATCGTCGTTCTCCACTGCACCGACGATGCAGTGTTTCATATGATTGCTTAGGATCAGCTTTCTGACATTGCTGATGGCGGAGCGCACCGCGGCAAGCTGAATCAGCGGAGAGTGGACAAAAAGAAAACCAAGCTGCAAAATGCAGGCTGGCTTTCGGAGTTATTCAGAAGATGAAATGCGCATGGGGAAGTGTGTCTTTGCTGTTTGATAAATTGGGAGGCAGCTTACTTCTTTTTCTTTGGCATGGGGAGTTCTGCATACATTGCATCAAAAAGTTTGGTCAAGAAATCTTTGCTGTCGATATTATCGACCAACAGCATTTCCTTAATGCCAACCTCATCATATGGCAATTCATATGATGAGGTTGGCATTAAGGAAACTGCGGATTTAACAGGCTTTACAAGTAATCTATCATCATAAATTCCACCGATGATTTTGCCTCGATAGTAGAGAAGATATTCGCCCATCATTGCCCTGTACGTTATTCCTTCTAATTCAGATAACTGTTCCAACACAAAATGCAAATACTCTTTAGTTGAAGCCATATTGCACCTCATCAAATCCTTGTTTACCGGTCTGCTTTCGGATGCATGATCGAATGAATTCAAACGATACACAACAGGCACAACAAAGCTACCTGCTGTGCCTGTCAACTGTTTTACAATTTATCTGTATCCTGCAGACAGCGGACAACGCTTGAGAAAATTACTTTCCGTCAAACTTATCTGCCATTTCGTAGAGCAGACCCAGATCCCACAGCATGGTGCTAGAGAGATACTTGTCGCGGATGTCGCGGGAGGCGCACAGTGCATCGTGAACGTCTGCTTCGCTGACGCCCAGCTCTGCCGGACGGATGGGCATACCGGATACGGTCATGATCTCCATGATGCGCTCAAAGGTGGGCAGTTCCTCGGAGATGATCTTGAGGATCTTATCCCAGTTTTCGCAGATCAGCTCAACGCGCTTTGCGTGACGGGCGGGGTCGTTGCGCTTGTCCTTTGCAGCAGAGGCGATGATGCCGGGTGCAACCGAACCGAACCACTTCTGAACATCGGCTTCCCACTTAGAAGCATCGAAGTTCTTCATCCAGTTCATTGCTTTTTCCCTGTTGGGGGTGAGCTTCTTGATCTGCTCGTACAGCTTAAAGGTCAGATAGGAGCCGACGCCGACCTGAATGCCGTGCAGGTCGCTGTCGCCGCCGCGCTCGAGCGCCATCATTTCCCACATATGGGAGAAATAATGCTCAAGTCCCGAGGCGGGACGGGAGTTGCCTGCAAAGCTCATGGCAATACCGGAGAGAACCAGACCTTCGGCGATGTCACCGACGACCTGAGGATCGCGAGTAGCGAGTTTGTCTGCGGCAGATGTTACCTTATCCAGAGAACGGCGGACAAGGATGGCGATCTTCTCGCAATAGGGGTCGCCATTGACTAGCGCGCCGATGCGCCATTCGCAGATGGCGATGTACTTGGCGATCATGTCGCCCAGACCTGCCCACAGCATACGCATGGGAGCGTCCTTCATGATGTCGGTGTCGCAGATGATGGCGGCAGGCATACCGTGATACAGCGAGAATTTAAGTCCACCGATAATCATTGCGGAGGAGTTGGAGGCATAGCCGTCCATGGAGGGGGCGGTGCCTACGACCATGGAAGGAATGTTTGCAATACTTGCGATAATCTTGCAGGCGTCGTTGATAACGCCCGAGCCCAGCGCCAGAACCACGTCGCAGCTCTTATCAAAGCCGAAGGTGATGGCGCCCATGACCTCTTCATTCGGCTCAAGACGCTTGGTGGTGTTGAAGCAGAACATGGAGTATTCGATGCCAGCTTCCTTGAGAACCGGCTCAACGCGATCCCATGCCGCCTTCTTGGTGTTCAGATCGCAGACGATATAAGGTCTCTTGCAGCCCAGCGCTTTCAGTGCATCGGGAATGTTCTTAACGGCGCCTGCACTGATCTTGAGATACTTTACGGGAGCCTCGTGATGATAACCGCAGTCACAGTCAAAACCGCCGGGCGTCAGCAGCTCTTCGGTGGAGAAATTGGAAAAATCAACCATGTCGCTCAAACCCCTTTTGCTTAAAATTTTTGCCGCGCGGACGCAGTATCCTGCGGCGAATTTCCATTATGTTCAATATATCACAGATTGAGTTAATTTGCAATCGTGCAGGCGTGAAGCGCATTTATGAATCGCGCTCAAATTGCAGAATAAAACCGATTTCTTTCAGATTTTGACCGCCGATCGTAATGCTGCGTTGAGAAAAGCGTGTCATGCCCATCTTTTTATAAAAACGGATGGCGCGGATGTTTTTCTCAAGCGTCCACAGACAGAATTCGGTAAATCCGTTTTCACGCAGTTTCTGTGCAGCGGTATGAAAGAGTGCTCGTCCTGCGCCCCGCCGCCAGAGGGAGGGCAGCACATAAATGGAATAGATTTCACCGGAGTTTTCGCTTTGCGTGTCGCGCGATGCGCCGAAGTGAACCACCCCTGCGACTTGTCCCTCTTGCTCATAGACAAATGCGCGATGAGCCGGAATGTGCGGCGGTGCACAGTTTTCTGCACTCAGGCGTGACAAAAAATCAGCGGAAATGATGCCTGCATAGGCGGATTTCCACACATCGCAGTATACTTTTCCGATGGATAGGCGGTCGCTTTCATTAGCCGGACGAATCATGAGAAAACACCTCTCAAAGATGAGTATAACATCAATATACCACACGCCACCTGCTTCGTCAAACAACAAAAACACGGGCAGATCAAATGAACTGCCCGTGTAGGAATTTATATGAGATTATACCGTCTGCAGGTAAAGAGGCTTACTTGACCAGAGCAGCAGCCTTTGCAGCAACGTTTTCAGCGGTGAAGCCGTAGTGAGCGAACAGCTGCTTGGCGGGTGCGGAAGCGCCGAAGGTGTCGAGGGTTACGCAGGCTCCGTCCAGACCGATATACTTGTACCAGCCGAAGGAGGAAGCTGCCTCAACGGCAACGCGGGCACGAACCGCCTTGGGCAGAACGGACTCCTGGTACTCAGCGCTCTGCTCGTCGAACAGCTCGAAGGAAGGCATGGAAACAACGCGAGCGTCGATGCCCTGGGTCTTGAGGATTTCCTGAGCGCCCATGCACTGCTCAACTTCGGAGCCGGAAGCCATCAGGATAACGTCGGGAATAGCCTTCTCGCTGTCAGAGAGGATGTAGCCGCCCTTGAGCGCAGCTTTGCCGCTGTTTTCGTACAGGGGCAGATCCTGACGGGTCAGAACGAGGGAGACGGGCTTCTTGCCCTTCATGGCGATCAGCCAGCCGGCAGCGGTTTCCTTGCTGTCAGCGGGACGGAAGGTAATCATGCCGGGCATGGAGCGCAGCGCTGCCAGATGCTCGATGGGCTGATGGGTGGGACCGTCTTCACCGACGCCGATGGAGTCGTGGGTGAGGATGTAGGGTACCGGCAGACCCATCAGGGCAGACAGGCGCATAGCGTTCTTCATGTAGTCGGAGAATACGAAGAAGGTTGCGCAGTAGGGGCGCAGACCGCCGTGCAGATAGATGCCGTTGCAGATTGCAGCCATAGCGTGCTCGCGAACGCCGAAGTGCAGGTTGCTGCCGGTGCGGTCTTCTGCGGAGAAGTCGCCGCGCCCCTTCATGTTGGACTTGTTGGAGGGAGCCAGGTCGGCGGAGCCGCCGATCAGGTTGGCAACCTTTGCAGCGATGCGGTTGAGAACTTCGCCAGAGGAAGCACGGGTAGCCTTCTTGCCGGAGAATGCCCAGAAGTCGGCATCGTTTTCGAAATCGTAAGCGATCTCGCCGCTCTGCCATTCGTTCCACTCGGCAGCCAGCTCGGGATATGCTGCGGCATAGTCAGCCATCATGGCGTTCCATGCTTCTTCCTTGGCAGCGCCGGCGGCGGCAACGGCAGCGGTGGTCTCGTAAACCTCAGCGGGGATTACGAAGGGATCGGCGGTCCAGCCCAGGGTTTTCTTGGCGGTAGCGAGGTTTTCTTCGCCCAGAGGTTCGCCGTGTGCGGAAGCCATGCCAGCCTTGGGAGAGCCGTAGCCGATGGCGGTGTGGCATACGATCAGGGTAGGCTTGTCGGAACCCTTTGCGATGCGGATGGCGGCTTCAACATTACTCCAGCAGTTGCCGTTTGCAACGTCGATCACGTTCCAGCCGTAGGCGCGGAAACGGGCGGGAACATCCTCACGGAAGGCGATGTCAGTGTTGCCTTCGATGGAGATTTCGTTGTCATCATACAGAGCGATCAGCTTGTTGAGCTTGAGGGTGCCTGCCAGAGAAGCGGCTTCGTGAGAGATGCCTTCCATCAGGCAGCCGTCGCCCATGATGGCGTAGGTATAGTGGTCAACGACCGGATAGCCTTCGCGGTTGAACTTGGCAGCCAGATATGCTTCTGCCAGAGCCATACCGACGGCGTTTGCGATGCCCTGACCCAGAGGACCGGTGGTGGTTTCTACACCGACGGTGTGACCGTACTCGGGATGACCGGGGGTCTTGGAGCCGAACTGACGGAAATTCTTCAGATCGTCGATGGTCAGACCGTAGCCGAACAGGTGCAGCAGGCTGTACATCAGCATGGAAGCATGACCGGAGGACAGCACGAAGCGGTCGCGGTCAGCCCACTTGGGATTGGCGGGGTTGTGCTTCATCTGCTTGCCCCACAGAGCATATGCCATGTCGGCAGCGCCCATAGGCATACCGGGATGACCGGATTTTGCCTTCTGAACGGCTTCGGCGGAGAGAACACGAATGGCGGTTACGACGAGCTTATCGTTGTTCATTGGAAAAAACATCCTTTCTGTATTAAAAATAACTTTGGGGATGGATTTATGTCAACCCTATGCAGAGCATGGGGTTAAGCACGAAATAGGCTCCCTCAAGGAGGGAGCTGTCGAGCTTGCTCGACTGAGGGAGTTCACCACTCTTTTGTTAACCATAAACCTATTTATCGGAAAACAGGGGGAACGAACTCCCTCCGTCACGGCTACGCCGTGCCACCTCCCTCTAAGATGGAGGCTTTTGGCATTGAATTACTCCGCCATCTTTTTAAGAGGAGTCAGATCGAGAACCTCGTTGTCCTCAAGCAGTTCATAGAGCTGCTTGAGCATGGTCTTTACGCCGCCGGGGACATCGGATTCAGCGTTGAGGGGCATGACCGGATCGTGCACGGAAAGACGGAGCAAGAACCATGCGTTGTCTACACCGCCGTCCAGATTGAAGGAAATGCGCACGCCTTCGCGATTATCGGGCGCAAGATGCCACTCGGGATCTTCAAGCGTCTTGTTGAGCACCGTTTCAATGACCGACTGACCGGCAGCGCGGAAATCGTCCTCAGTGATGTTCATGCGGATCTCGGCGCTTTCGGCAGGCTCTGCCAGTTCATCGATCAGCGAGCCGAGGGTCAGACCTTCGCGCTTGCGGTTCATGGCTTCGCAGATCAGACGAGTAACGAGATACATACCGTCGTCGAGGAAGAAGTTTTCTCTGAGCGCAGCGTGTCCGCTGGTCTCAATAGCAAGCGGGCAGTCGATGCCTTCGTCGTTAAGGCGGATCGCCTCATCGATGACATTGCGGTAGCCGCGCTTGAAGCGATAATGAGTTCCGCCCCATTCGGTGATGAAGCGTGCCAGACCGGAAGAGGTGACCGAGTCGGTCACGATGGTCGCGCCTGCTTTTTCCTCCAGAAGAATGGCGGAGATCAGAGCGATCAAGCGGTTGCGGTTGATGGCGCGTCCCTGCTCGTCCACGATGGCGGCGCGGTCACAGTCGGTATCAAATATGACACCTAGGTCTGCTCCGGCATCGACAACTGCCTTGGAGATGGCAGCCATCGCTGCTTTGTCCTCGGGGTTGGGGGAGTGGTTGGGGAAGTGTCCGTCCGGCTCAAGGAACTGGCTGCCGTCTACGCAGGCACCCAGAGATTCGAGAAAATCGGCATAGAAGCCGCCTGCGCCGTTGCCTGCGTCTACCACGATGTGCAGACCCAGCAGGGGCAACTTGGCGTCGTCCTCAAGGCGCTCGCGCACCATCTTGGACAGGCGTTCCTTGTATACGGACAAGAAATCGAACTTCTTTACCAGACGCTGCGGAACGGTTACGGTCATTGCGGTCTTGAGGATCTCAGTGATATCTTTGCCCTCCAAACCGCCCTCGCGGGTGATGAGCTTGAAGCCGTTCTTGTACCACGGATGATGGCTGGCGGTAATCATTACTGCGCCGTCGCAGTTGGTTTCCGGCTCAACGGTGGTGATGAACATAGCGGGCGTGGAGCACAGACCACAGTCTAATACGTCGCAGTCCGCCGCAGTCAGACCGGAGATGATGCCGTCCTTGAGGGAAGGACCGGTCAGGCGGGAGTCATGACCGACTGCGATGGTCAGTTTATCGGCAGAGATGCCGGTTTTTTTCGACAGCCACAGCGCAAACGCATAGCCTACGCACTTTGCCACTTCAGTCGTCAGCATCGGTTGTATGCCGTCGTGAGCGAGTGCATCGCCGCGGATGTCGGAACCACTCTTGAGTTTCATCCAATTGCTTTGCATAAATAGCCTCCATTTATTGTCAACAGGATATACCTGCAGGGAATCTGGATTTTATAAGAGTTAATCTATTTCGGGAACAGATGCGAGGTATTGATAGATGGGCATCAAGCGTTCAAAGCCGCTTTTGAGTTCTTCAAGCAGATCGCTGGAACAGATCAGACCGAAATCGAGGATCTCCTTCTGCAGCCAGAAGCCGCGCATCGGATACCAGCTTTTTGCATCATCGCTGAGTCCTTCGGGAATCGTCATGCGCTTGAAACGGTTGCCGAGCAGCTCAAATTCCCCTTTGATCGGCAGCCATGTCCGAAGAAAGTTCTCCTCATCAATGGTCAGCTGATGCCTCAGTCCGTTCATGTATGGGCGGTGTTCGCTGTAGATGCCGATGCCGTAAGACGCGCCTTCGCTTGAAATATCGAAATATGCGCCGAGCGTGGTCTTGCGTTCCTCACCCGTGCGGCGAAAAGCCAGCCACATATAGTTGCGATACAGCGATTTATCGTGGGAAAAGCGGATATCGCGGTTGATACGCGATACTACCTTTTCGATCCGGCAGTCCAGACGGGAGTCGAGTTTTTCTATGGTGGGTGTAAGGGCGGCGGTCAGCTCGCGCAGCGGGGTGCGCACCGATTCCTCATACCAGGTGTGATTGCTGTGAAAAAATTCTTTTGTATTATTGAAGGAAATCGCATCGAAAAAAGCAAAAGTGCGATCCGAGAAGCCTTGAAACATATGATGATTATTCCTCCGAAGATGTCTTTGCGGCAGGGAACAGGGTGATGCTGCCATAGATGTCATCCTGTCTGACGGTCAGCCGGTTAAGACGCATCAGTTCAAGCATCGCCATAAACAGCCCGACTACCTCTGCACGGCAAGGATGATCCTCAAGCAGTGCGTCAAATTGGACGTTGCCCTGACGCAGACGCGCAGTGATGCGCATCATGCAGCTTTGGACGGTGTAGCTATCGCGGCAAATCTCCCGATGGGCGGCAGTTTTTTCCTCCGGCTGAGCGCGGCGCAGCGCACGTTCAAATGCTTTTGAAAGAGCATCGACCGTGATGCCGGTCAGTTCAAATTCGGGCGGTGGAAGAGGATACTCCTCCGGCAGACGGCTGAGGATCAGTCTGGAATGTTCTTCGAGCTGCTTTAAATGCTCACTTGCTTCTTTGAAAGCCTTGTATTCGGTCAGCTGACGAATGAGCGCCTGTTCGGGTGTTTCCTCATTCGGATTTTCAGGCGCAGGCGGCTTGGGCAGCAGGGCACGCGATTTGATCTCGATCAGCATGGAAGCCGTCTGCAGAAATTCGCTGGCGGAATCCATATCCAGTTCATCCACGCTTTGCATCGAGGAAAGATACTGCTCAGTGATCTCTGATACGAAGATATCGCAGATATCTACCTTTGCACGGGAGATGAGGGTCAGCAGCAGATCCAGCGGACCGTCAAACTGCTTGAGAGATACGACATAAGACATGATTTTTTAAATCCCGCTGATGAGCAGCGCCAGCGTTCCTACGCCGTCCATTGCCAGATTGATAAGCCACGACAATCCCTTGCCCAGCAGTCCCGTAAAAGCCAACGCCATCATAATAAACTGACAGGCGCGCGCCACCTTTCGGGAGATATACAGCGAACGGTTTAGCACCAGCGAATTGAAGAGCTGATAGCCGTCCAGCGGCGGCATGGGGATGAGGTTGAACAGCGCAAGAGAGAGATTGACCACGGCAAACTGGGAGATGATCTCAAATACCACCCCCCAAATCTGTCCCAGATAGGGAACGATCAGCAGATCACCCATGCCGTAAGCATAGCGGATGATATCTTGAGTGGGGAGGTAATAGGTAGCAGTGAGCGTTTTTTCGGTGATGAGTCCCTGTTCGATCCACATATCCTGCGGAACGGCGCGCATCGCTGCAAACACCATGCCGTACATCATCAGGCATCCCAGTACAAACATGAGGATATTTGCCGCAATGCCGGCGATGGACACAAGGAAGCTGTCTCGCCGCTGATTTTTGAAGTATCTCGGATCAACGGGTACGGGTTTTGCCCAGCCCAGTCCGATAAAGAACATACAGATGGTACCCCACGGATCCAGATGACGCAGCGGATTGAGTGAAAGTCGCCCCATGATTTTTGCCGTGGGATCCCCCAAACGGTATGCCGTATACCCATGTGCTACTTCATGCAGTATGAGGGCGGGCAGTATGGCGGGAATCATCTTGATAAGATCGAGAAGATAGCCGAGTGGATCACTGAGCCACTGAGAGATAACTGTCATAATTCCTCCGAAAACCATATACATATTCTATCTTATTATACCGCACCGAAGCATTTCTTTCAAGTAAGCGTAGGAAAAATTGCATAAAACCAGAAACAAATTCGCAATTCATGCAACCAATAAAATAAAAGACACGTCAAAAAAATATATGGAGCTGTGTACCGGAAAGGCATGATCTTCAGAAAAGCGTCTCCGGTCGTGATATTAGGAGGAAAACATGAAAAAGCGAATCATTGCAGTGCTTGTGTGTGTGCTGCAGCTCTTTTTCGGCAGTGCATGGGCACAGGAGATCATAGATCCGTTCTATGGTATGACCGATATAAATGGTATGCCGCTGACTGCTCCGCCCGAGGAATTTTATCTGCGCGGCAAGGAAGCGCTGTGGCTGCTCGCTCAAGGAGATATGGAACCGGCGCTGGAAAAGCTTGCTTTTGTGTTTGAGGTGGAAAGCGGCTTGACCGAGGAGACTTTTCAGGAATTTGCTGCAAGTCTGACCATGCTCTCTGCGGAAGCAGTGCAGGTGGATACGGCGCTGTGCTGGATAGATGAGCTGGGCGTGTGGCATCTGGGCATTCCGCTGGCGGAACCGATCAGCTGGGATGTGGAGGTATTGGTGCTGGACAGCCGTGATCTGAGTATCTATTGCGGCTATTCTCTCTCCAATTGGGGGGCACTGGAGGAAACTGCTCTGTTTGCGCCCTACGCACTTTGGAATATGGAATATCTGCCCGACGCGCCACTGCTGTGGGCAGACGAATAACGGAAAATCGAGTATGCCGCGCAAGCCGACATCATCGCGCCGAATGGTGATAAAAGAGCAGCGCTGCCTCAAATAATTTCAAAGTTTAACCAAGTGCCCGGCAATGACAAAAAACGTCTCCTGTCGGGCGCTTGATTTTTACTGTGGTTATAGGTATAATAGGTACAATGCCTTATGGAATATCAGGAGGACTGAAATTTGGAAGAACTTTGCAAGGTTGAAGAAAAGCTTCCGATTCTGCCGCTTCGGGGAATGACCGCGTATCCGCACGCCATTATCTGGGTGGAGGTTGGAAGGGAGCGTTCGCTCGCTGCGCTGGAGGCGGTTGCGGAGGGCGATAAAAGGCTGCTGATGGTCGCGCAGCGCGATGCGGACTGCGAACAGCCGAAAATGGAGGATCTGTACAGTGTAGGCACGGTGGTGCGCGTGCGCCATATCATGCCCGTATCAGAGGACTGTGTGCGGCTGATGTGCGAGGGCGAGCGCCGCGCGCTGCTGCTGACGCTCAATGACGAAGGCCATTACAGTTCCGCGAATTTTGCCGAGCTGCCGTCGAATATGGAAGGTGACGAAACAGAGATCACCGGCTATGCCGAGCGCGCAAAGACAATGTTTTTTCTGCTCAGCAAGGAGCGCGGCAGACTGGCAGGCGAACTGCTGCGTATCATTGAAGGGGAAAATGACCCGGATGTGATCGCAAATATGGTGGCAGCCAATGGACTGCGCCGTCTGGATCAAAAACAGATCATTCTTGAAACGAGAAATGTACTCGACAGACTCAAGCAGCTGATTACATTTATGCAGGCAGAGCTGAATCTGGCGCGCATCGAACAGGAAATTGAAGAAAAGACCAAGGCACGCATTGAGCAGCAGCAGCGCGACTATTATCTGCGTGAACAGCTCAAGGTCATTCAAGAAGAGCTGGGGGAAGGCGAGGAGCAGGAGGCGGAGAATTACCGCCGCCAGCTGGAAGTCTCCGGCATGAATGATGAGGCGCGTGAAAAGGTAAATCGGGAGATCGATCGCTTTGTGCGTATGGCACGAGGCACGCCCGAATCCACCGTTTCTCAGAACTATATCGAATGGCTGCTCTCCATGCCGTGGAAGAAGCAGACTGCCGGAAAGATCGATATTTCCTATGCGCGCAAGGTGCTCGATACCGATCATTACGGTTTGCAGAAGGTCAAAGAGCGCATCCTTGAATATCTTGCCGTGCGCAGCATGACCGGCGAGATGAAGGGACCGATCATCTGCCTGGTCGGACCGCCCGGAGTGGGTAAGACCTCCATCGCAAAATCGGTGGCGCGTGCGCTCAAGAGAGAATTTGTGCGCGTGGCGCTCGGCGGCGTGCATGATGAGGCAGAGATTCGCGGTCATCGCCGCACTTATATCGGCTCTACGCCCGGACGCATCATGACCTCTATCCGTCAGTGCGGCACGATGGATCCGGTATTCCTGTTTGACGAGATCGACAAGATGGCAAGCGATTTCCGCGGCGATCCGGCTTCGGCAATGCTGGAGGCACTTGATCCGGCACAGAATGCCACCTTTACCGATCACTATCTGGATGTTCCGTTTGATTTGTCGCGTGTACTGTTTATTACTACCGCCAACAATGCGGATGCTATCCCCGAACCGCTTCTGGATCGCATGGAGTTGATCGAAGTGCCCAGCTATACCATCGAAGAGAAGGCTCAGATCGCAAAGAAGCATCTCTGGGGACGTCAGCTCAAGGAAAACGGTCTTTCGCGCAGTCAGCTCAGGCTCAGTGAAAAGGCGCTCATTTCGCTCATTGAAGGCTATACCCGCGAAGCGGGCGTGCGTCAGCTTGAACGTGAGCTGGGAACCATCTGCCGTAAGGCGGTCGTAAAGATCCTTGAGAGAGAAGAAGGCGAGGAAGCCAAGGCGATTTCCGTTCGTCCAGAGCATCTGGATGAATATCTGGGCGTCCGCAAGTTCCTGCCCGACAGTGCGCTCAAGGAGCCGGAGATCGGTGTGGTCAACGGACTTGCATGGACGCAGGTGGGCGGCACTACCATGCCCATCGAGGTCGCTGTAATGCCCGGTCAGGGGGCGGTGGATCTTACCGGACGGCTGGGCGACGTGATGAAGGAATCGGCACGAACTGCGCTCTCCTACATCCGCAGCCGTTCCTGCGAAATTGGTATTGCTCCTGATTTCCATAAAACCAATGATCTGCACATTCACGTTCCGGAGGGTGCCGTACCCAAGGATGGTCCCTCTGCCGGGGTCGCTCTGACCTGCGCGATGGTATCTGCGCTGACCGGTTGGGCGGCGCGTCAGGATGTGGCGATGACCGGTGAGGTCACGCTCAGAGGACGAGTGTTGGCGATCGGCGGCGTCAAGGAGAAGCTGCTGGCGGCACATCGCCTGGGCATCAACACCATTCTGCTGCCCAAAGAAAATGAAAAGGATCTTACCGAGTTGCCTGCCGATGTGCGTGAAGCGATGGATATCCACCTCATCACGCAGGTGGACCAGGCGATCGATCTTGTGCTTCAAAAGAACGAGATTATAAAAAATGAGGTCGTAAAGGGCGAAATCGTGAATAGTGAGCTGCAGCAGGCAGCAAGCTGAGAAGAAAATTTGCCATAAACATTGCCGGAGTCTGGAATGAAGTCAAGCAGACTCCGGCTTTTTTCGGAAATATTCAGGAGGAAAAGTATGGTTATTCGCAGTGCAAAATTTATTACCTCTCTGGCAGAACTCAAGGATTTCCCCGGACGCGGAATGCCGGAGATCGCCATCGTGGGTAAGAGCAACGTGGGCAAATCGTCGCTTATCAACAAGCTCTCCAACAACTCAAAATTGGCGCGTACCTCGTCGGAGCCGGGCAAAACGCGCCTAATTAACCTCTATGAGCTCAACCGTCAGCTCATGCTGGTGGATCTGCCCGGATACGGCTTTGCAAAGGTTTCTCACGATGAGAAAAAGCGCTGGGCAGGCATGATCGAGGGATATCTTTCGGGCAGTGAAAATATCAAGCTGGCGCTGCAGCTGGTGGATATGCGCCACAAGCCCAGCAACGACGATGTGGATATGATTAACTATCTGCGCCACTATAATATTCCAGTCATCACCGTATGTACCAAGGCGGACAAGCTGTCTAAGGCGGAGCGCACTCGCGCGATGCCGGTTATCTGCCGTATGCTGGCGGTGCAGCCGTGGGACGTGATCGCTTTTTCCTCGGTGGACGGCACCGGACGCGACAAGCTGCTAGAGCGCCTTGAAGCATTGATCGAGCCGCCGCAGAGTGAGAACGAAGCAAACGAGCGTTGAAAAGTTGATCGATACATGATACAATAGTATAGGCAATATGATAAGCAAAAGGAATGATGAACTTGGCGCATAATGACGACGCATTTGCAACAATGCTGCTCATGAGCCAGATCTCAGCCAATCGAGATGAACTTGAACGTCCACTCAGCTATGCGGAATATTATCAGCTGCGCGCGCGTGTAGCCCAGTCCTCGCTCGGCAGACTGGGCAACATGATCGGAATGGATGTATACGCACTTCGTAAGGCGCTGGATATGATCGAGCAGGACGCATACAAGCTGTGTGTGCTGCTGCATCGAACGATGCCGCTTTCCTATGCGATCGAACGATTCAGCGCAGCGGGTATTGAGATCGCCACGGTAGATGAGAACACTTATCCCAAGCGCCTTCAAGAAAGTTTGGATGAGAAGGCGCCTCCGATGGTGTATTACAGCGGCGATATGCGGCTTGCAGATAGCAGCTCGATTGCACTGATCGGTAATTTCGCCGCAAAGGCGGAGGTGATCGATTTTGCACACCGTATGGTGCAAGCAGCTGTTCGCACCGGGCTTACCGTGGTTACGGGCGGCGAAAGCGGCTTTGCCCGCGCAGTGGAGCATGAAGTGATGCGGCAGGGCGGACGGCTGATCTCCTATCTGGCGGAATCTTTGGTAGAGCATCTGCACATTCCCAATATGAGCGAACTGATCGCATCCAAACGGGCGCTGCTGCTGTCAAACGTGCATCCCGAGGCGCATTACACCGCACCGCACGCTCTGTCGCGCAACAAGTGTATCTATGGTTTATCCAATGCGGCGTTTGTGATCTCCTGTGAAAAGGGACGCGGTGCGGCATGGGACGGCGCGTGCTCTGCGCTCAGAAATCGGTATACCGAGAAGGTGTATGTATGGGATAATCCTTCGCTGCCCGGAAACCGCGAGTTGATCGAGCGAGGCGCAACTGCTTTCAGCGATCCGTATGAGCTTCCGCTGGAGGAGATGAAGCGCGTGTGGGATACGCCGGCATTTGAACAGATCAGTATGTTTGATATGTGAAAGGGGGAGGAAAATGCAGTATAAAGGCGCGGTATTCTTTGATTATGACGGAACGCTTGCCGATGAGAACTGCGGCATTCATATGCCTACTGAGGCAACCAGACGCGCCTTATGCCGTCTGCGTGAAAACGGTTATCTCGCCATCCTTGCCACCGGACGCGCAATTCCGTATGTGTATGACATGGGCATCGAATTTGATGGCATGATTACTTCAAACGGCACCTATGGTGAAGCGGCAGGTGAGGTGATATTCGATCATCCGATGGATACGGATGTGCTCAGGAGGCTGCTTGACCGTATGGATCAGATGGGCATTTCATACGGTATAGACCATCCGGTAAAGTGCCTGACCCGCGATACGAAAAATGCTGACTTTCAGACTTGGATCAATACATTTGACATTCGGGAGGATAGCTTCAGAAATATCGGCAGAGACGAAACGGTGGTCGGCTATAAGCTGTGCGTGCTTTTTCACGAATATGAGCAGATCGACCGGCTGAGAGAGGAATTCAGTGAATTTGATTTCTTCTGTCAGAGAGTATTCAAATATGCCGATGTCAATATCCGCGGATTCAACAAGGCATATGGCGTGCGTGCAATCTGCAGGCATTTCGGCATGAAAAGTGAGAATACATATGCCTTTGGTGATGGCGCAAACGATGTGGAGATGCTCGGCTGCGTCGGTCATGGCATTGCGATGGGCAATCATGCGCCTGAACTGGAGAAATGCACGGAGTTTATTACGAAAACCGTAATGGAAGAGGGGATCGAATGGGGACTGAAGCATTACGGTCTGATCTGAGAGAATCAGCACGATTTTACGAAGGAGTGGCTTAGCGTGAATCTGAAGTCTAAAGAGGGAATCAAAGAATTCCTGCTCATTACATTTGCTACAGCGATCACTGCCTGCGCTGTATTTTTCTTCCTGGTGCCCAGCCATACGTCGGTGGGCAGCATTTCGGGTCTGGCAATCGTGGTCAGCAATGTCGTTCCGCTGTCGGTTTCCACGCTGACGCTTATATTCAATGTGGTGCTGCTGCTCGTAGGCTTTCTGCTGATCGGTCCGGAATTTGGCGCAAAGACGGTCTATACGTCGATCCTCCTGCCGGTGTGCATGGGTATTCTTGAAAGACTGTTTCCGAACTTCCAGTCGATCATGGGCGATCCGTTCCTTGACATGATCTGCTATCTGTTCCTCTCGAGCGTGGGTCTGGCGATGCTGTTTGTGCGCAATGCTTCTTCCGGCGGTCTGGATATTGTGGCAAAGCTTTTAAACAAGTTCTTCCGAATGGAACTGGGCAAAGCGATGTCCACTGCGGGCATGGTGGTGGCTCTTTCCTCCGGATTGATCTATGATGCAAAGACGGTCGTGCTGAGCGTACTGGGCACTTATCTCAATGGCATTGTACTGGATCACTTTATTTTCGGCTTTGACAAAAAGCGTAGAGTGTGCATCATGTCGGCACATCTTGATGAAATCCGCGATTTCATCATCAATACGCTGCACAGCGGTGCGACCATTTATGAATCCATCGGCGCTTATGAGCTTAAACCTCGCCGCGAGATCATTGCGGTTGTGGACAGACATGAATACAGCAAGCTGATGAAGTTCATCAACAAGCTCGATCCGGATGCCTTTATGACCATCTATGATGTCAGCGAGGTTTCCTACCGTCCCAAGAAGTGGAAGGCGTAATGCCGAAAAGACAGCTGTAAAAAATGCCGCGCATACTCCTTGAATTTGTGAAGTGCCCCCTGTCAAGTAGACAGTGAAAAAACAAAAATATTCAGTTATTTG
>CAZYQB010000014.1:0-12869 GCA_964649595.1 uncultured Oscillospiraceae bacterium
AGCCTATGAAGAGGCAGAGCACGCTGCGAAGTTTGCCGAGCTGCTGGGCGAGGTGCTGACCGACTCCACCAAGAAGAACCTGGAAATGCGCGTGGATGCTGAGAACGGCGCAACTGCCGGCAAGTTCGAGCTGGCAAAGCTGGCAAAGCAGCTCAACCTCGACGCCATCCATGACACCGTTCACGAAATGGCTCGCGACGAGGCGAGACACGGCAAGGCTTTTGAAGGTCTGCTCAAGCGCTATTTCGGCAAGTAATAAATCTTCCGTTAAAGACAAACGAATAAAAATAAGGAGGTGTCCTCATGGATAACTTTATGATTTGCAACTGCAAGCAGGTGAGCTATTTCGATGTAGCCAATGTGCTCCACGACCATGATGATTTTTCTAACGTGCAGAAGGCATTTGAGCACGTTCAGGAAGTGACCCACTGCTCCACCGGCTGCGGTGGATGCTATGAGAAAATCCTGGATGCCATCTCCAAAATTATGATGCACTGATAAGGCATCACATAACAAATATTGAATAAAAGGAGTAATGAGTTATGAAGTATGAATGCCCCTGCGGTTATATCTATGATCCGGCAATCGGTGATCCTGACAACGGCGTAGCGCCCGGCACGGCTTGGGAAGATGTTCCCGCTGATTGGGTTTGCCCCGTATGCGGTCTGGATAAGGATATGTTCAATGAAGCGTAAATAAAATTGATTTCGGGAATCGCTCGGAGATGGGCGGTTCCCTTTTTATATGAAATGTACTGTCTCCGATTTGCATTTTGAAAAGGACTTTTCGCTGATTTTCAGATGTGTTATAATAAACGCAAATAAATTCAATCAGGGTAAGAAAAGGGTGAGCGCGTATGGAAAAGATCAGCAAATACGAGTATGAGCAAATGACTGCAGCCACTCGCGATCAGCGCATGGCATGGTTCAGGGATGCGAGATTCGGTATGTTCATTCATTACGGGCTTTATGCTCAGCTGGGCACCGGCGAGTGGTCGCAGGCGAATCAGAACTACACCGTGGAGGAATATGAGCAGCTTGCAAAAAACTTTGCGCCCAAAGAAGGCTGCGCGAGGGAATGGTGCGCGCTTGCCAAAAGAGCAGGGGCGAAGTATGTGGTGTTTACCACGCGCCATCATGAAGGCTTCTCGCTGTGGAATTCCAAGGTGAATCCCTATAATTCCTACAACTATTGCGGACGCGATCTGGTGCAGGAGTTTGTGGATGCCTGCCGCGAATTTGATCTGAAAATAGGTTTGTATTCGTCACTGATGGATTGGCATCATCCGGATTCGTGGCGCTGCGCCAACGATATGCAGGCGCGCCTTCGCTTTACCAAATATATTGAAGATTTGAATATCGAGCTTCTGAGCAACTACGGAAAGATCGATATCCTGTGGTATGACGTAGACTGTCCGCTTCACGGCTATGAGGGATGGGATTCGGTAAACCGAAACCACAAGCTGCGTCAGCTTCAGCCGCATATCATCATCAACGACCGCAGCTGCCTTCAGGAGGATTTTGGCACCCCCGAGCAGCGCATACAGGCGTCTGATATGGATTGGGAATCCTGCATGACGCTCAATCGCGGCATCTCATGGGGCTATGTGGACAGCGAGCAGGAGCGCGATTTTATGATTACGCCCAAGCAGGTCATTCGTGATCTACATATGTGCACCTGCAAAGGCGGCAATCTGCTTTTGAACATTGCACCGGCACCGGATGGAAGCGTTCCTGCGTATACCGATGAGATCATGACGACTGTCGGTAAATGGCTTTCTCAGAACGGCGCTGCAGCTTATGGTCGCAAATTCCGTACCGCGCCCGTGTACAGCGCGAATACCCTTACCGCGGTGTCTGCCGAGCTGGACTGCAGGACACTCTACCTGTGGAATTGGATCTGGCCTAAAAATGGACAGCTGATGTTCGGCGGCTATATGGATGCGCCCCAAAAGGTGTCCTATCTAGTCAGCGGCGAGGAGATCGAATTTGAGAAAGACGGACATCGCATATTCCTCAAAAATCTGCCCAAAGATCCGCCCGATAAGACGCTGGGCGTGACGGTGATTAAGATGGAGTTTGATGAAGCGCCGCGTCAGGTGTTCAGAAGCTACTATCCGCAGATGCATGAAGGTCATGATTTCTCGCAGGGGCATCATGTATGGGCAAAGGGAAAGGAAATGAAGTGAAGCCGCTGATTTTTGACATGAACAAAAAGATTGCTGCCGTAATGGCTGTACCTGTCGATAGAATCTGCTCTTTTCAACTTTTATCTCCATCTCGGAGAATATTTTCATTCGAAGCTGTTGACATCCCTGCATGATTTCGATACACTCTTCTCGTTGTTGGTGTTTCATGTTCAGCTACATCTTACAAAAAACAGTGAGCAAGTTACCCCCCTTCACTGGGTCTTGCTCACTGTTTTTTTCTGGGGCTGTTGTGCAACAGCCCCAGAGCATTTTCTCCGGGCAGTGAAAGCAGCCTCGCTTCCTTCTGCTTTCCCATCCTTGTCAGACGCTGTATCTCGGATCTCCCGCACACCGCACGCCCCGTTCCGTTTCATCCGGTCACGATCTGCAATCTTTGATGTTTGTCCTTCCTGTCAAGTTCCGCTTCGGGATCCGGGCTTCTCGCCTTGCCACGACAGGCGCATTATACCTCTTGACCGTGAAAACTATGGGTTGTGCACCAGACGCTAAAAATAATCAATCATATGTTGCAAAAAATCTGATCTGAAAAGCTACTTGCCCAATGGCGACCGCACCTCCGATTCAGAACGGTTCCATGGTCGACAGGAAACGGAGTAACTTGTGACGGAAATCCTGTATATCGATTTCCTTATCTCAAGACCGTTTTTTCAATCCCTGCACTTTAGTAGTTTCTCTGCTGTATGCGCCTGACCCTTCAAAACGTGGTCGAGTGGTATCGGAGTATGTTCTCTGCCCTACTTCTTCGCCCGGACTCTCACACCCCTGACGATGATTATGTGATACCACGCACAAAGAGTCTTTTCAATAAACCTGCAGTTTAAAGAGTATTTTTTAGATTCCCTGAATTTCCTTTCTCAGACGCATCGCCAACACCGGCTGACGGGTGGTGATGTTGGCGATACCCATATACAGCAGGCGGCGAATATCTTCCTCTTTGTTTACCGTCCACGCCGAAAAGCTGCTGCCGATATCGCGCAGCTGTTGCTCATATTCCTCGGTAATCATGGGATAGTATACGTTCAGATACGGGCTGCCGTCCGCCTTGTTCGCGGCGATCCCATCGGGAATATGATCGCCCGGCCACATACTGCGCCACATCTCCGCGCCCAAATGATTTGCAAGCGCACGATCCGCATTGCACGCGCCGGTAAAAACGATCCTGTGAGCAAGACCGAATTCCTCTGCCAGCGCCATGACCGGCTCAATCAAGCCTTCCGTTTTCACATCCAGATTCATTGCCATATTTTCCGCCTGCGCGATCAGCTCGAACAGCTCCCAAAGCGCAGGGCGCACTGTGATATCCTGCGGCACATCATGGCTCAGATACAGCGTGCCGTCTGCTGCCTGACGAACGTCCACCTCGATCATCTCCGCGCCCGATGCAATGGCGGCAAGAATGTGTTCTTGGCTGTTGTCGGCGGTCTCCTCGCAGCCGGAATGCGCAGTGATTACAGTCTTTCCGTTTTGAAGCAGTGCCTGGGGAGAATATCTTTTCATAAAAATCCCTCTCCTTTTTCGATACATTCTCGTCTGAATTATAGGGGCTGCTTCAAAAAATGTCAAGTCGACAGAATTTTCTCGTAAACTCAGCTTCATGCTCCTATACCAACTCTTACACCGCTTTCTGCATCAAAAAGCATATTACAGCAATATTCCTGTACAAAAAAGTCGAAAAATGCTGAGCATTTGCCCTCTTTCTGCCTATATTGCGCTTGACAATCCTCCTTCTCTCATCCTATAATTACTTAGACACTCAAATTAAACGAAAGAAGGAATCTCCATGCGCATCATCACAGACTCTGCCGCCGATTTCACCAACGAAGAATTGAAGGAAAAGAACATCCATTGCGTGCGCACGCAGGTAATGTTTGGGAAGGAAACCTTCACTCCCGGCGTGGATCTGTCCGATGAAGTGTTCTGGCAGCGATTGATGGCAGGCGAAAACGCCAAGACCTCCCAGCCGTCACCGCAGTTATTCCTTTCTGAGTTTGAAAGCGCACAGCAGGACGATGAAGAAGCCGTCTGCATCTGCGTTTCCTCCGCCCTTTCGGGAACGATCCAGAGCGCAACGCTTGCCTCATCCATGGCACAGAGTGATAAGATCCAGATCGTGGATTCACTCAGCGGCGCTGCCGCACAGAAGCTGCTGGTGCTCCATGCGTGCAAGCTGCGCGATGAGGGAAAATCGGCTGCACACGAAGTTGCCAAAAAGCTTGAAAATCTGCGCGAACGCATCCGTCTGCTGGCGTGCGTGGATACGCTGGAAAATCTGGGTCGCAGCGGACGCATCCCCAAGGCAGTGGCAAGTTTGGGCAACATCGCCCAACTCAAGCCTTTGCTGCAGGTCTCTCCCGACGGGCGCATCGTAATGGGCGGTAAGGCACTCGGACGCCGCCGCGCCATCGACAATCTGGCAAAGAAGATCGGCTCTTTCAGGATTGATTTCAGCCATCCGGTCATTCCCTTCTATTCCTACAGCAAAGACAACTGCCTGCTGCTACTTAAAAAGCTGCGCGAGATGGGCGTACAGATCAACGAGGAGCTGATGAGCGCCATCGGTACCTCCATCGCGCCGCACATCGGTCCCAATGCCTATGGACTTACGTTTGTAGAAGCGGAATAATTCTCATACATCAAAAGGGGCTGTTGCAGAATTTTACTTCTGCAACAGCCCCTTCCATGCTCAACTTGAACAAACGCGCGAGGGCGAGCAGGTTGTCTACCGACGGCAGACATTCGCCGCGCTGCCATTTGCAGACTGCCTGCGGATACTCGAACCTGAAGTAGATCTGCAGATCCCGAACGCTCAGGCTCGCCGCCTTGCGGTGCTGCTCGATGCTGCGACCGGTGGCGGGCAGATTGATGACGGGGAAACGGATGATCTTCGCCACAAAAAAACGCCTCCTCCAGCTTTTAAGAAGCAGGTCGGTCTTAAAGGTGATGCCCGTACAATTTTTGGAAGTATAGCATAAGTTTTATTGCCTGTCAATATACAAAAGTATCCTGATGGTTTAATGAAGGCATGAAGAAAATGATAACCCAAAAACATTGAAAATGCCGTTTCTTCGTGATATACTTTATAAGGGATTAAGCGCATATGCAAAAGAAAGGATGCTGTTACAAATGGATATTCAGAAGATCATCTCCGAGCTGATGGAAAAACTGACCAACAATGAGGAACTGCGCAAGCAGTTTGACCTCGATCCCGTGAAGGCTGTTGAGAAGCTGCTCAACATCGACCTGCCCGACGAGCAGATCAACGCCGTGATCGAAGCTGTAAAGGCAAAGCTGACCATCGACGACGCCAAGGACATCGCAAGCAAGCTGCTGGGCGGTCTGGGCGGACTGTTCGGCAGAAAGTAATCCGCAAAATAGAAATCATCTGCTGCGCCGAAGGATCATTCGTGTTCTTCGGTGCAGTTTGCATATACGCAGAGGAGGAGCACCATGCACGAGAAGGAGCTGCGCGCGCTTGACGCCATTCGCGCCGAAATGGATACGATCAAAGGGCATCTGGGCTTTTACTACAAGAATCTGACCACCGGCTTTGAATACGGCGTTCATGCTCAGGAAGCCTTTATGGCGGCGAGTGTCATCAAGTTTCCTCTGCTTCTGCACATCTTAGCTGAAGATGCGGCAGGCAGACTGAATATGAATGAAAAGCTGACCGTAACCAAGGCGGATAAGGTGCCGATCTGCGGCGCGCTGACGCTCTTTACTGAAGATGTGCAGGCGGATGTGCGTACGCTGTGTCGATTGATGATCTCCATCAGCGACAATGCTGCCACCAATAAGCTGATCTGCTACGCAGGCATTGAAAAGGTAGCGCAGGGCTTCGTGGAGATGGGGCTTGAAAAGACCCGTCTGCGCCGCTGCCTGTTTGACAGAAAGGCATCCGCTGCGGGTATTCAGAACAGCATCTGCCCCAAGGAGATGGGTATGCTGCTGGAAAAGCTGTATAAAAACGAGTTCGCGAGCGAGATGGTATGCCGCGAAGCCATCGATATGCTGCTTCTTCAGCAGGTCGATCATAAGCTCAACGGCAAAATCTGCGGCGAAGTCAGCATCGCTCACAAAACCGGCGAAGAGGATCAGCTCAGCAATGATGTGGGTATTGTCTACGCACCGCAGCCCTTTGTCATCTGCTTTGCAGGACACGATACCGACGTGTATCGCTGGGAAGATCTGATGAGACGGGGAACGTGGGAATTGTACCGGGCGCAGATGGAGAAATAAAGTATAAAGGAAGCGGGATATGCCAATGGAGGGCATATCCCGCGCTGTATTCAGGAGCATATATGCAGTTTGACAGCAGAAGATCATAGGACTAAATCATCCCTCAAACTCTCCATACGCCTCCAGAATCGCCTTGCCGATTTCATAAAGCAGTTCTTCTGCCTTGAGCTTGACGGACAGAGGTGCGCGCAGCAGGCGGGTGTCCTGCTCGAAGGGGCGGCGCTTTTCGGCGGAGGTCAGCATATTGCACGCTTCCATCGTGAAGCAGCCCTTGTAGCCGATCTCCTTGAGAGCGTGCATGATCATATCGAAGTTGACGATGCCGAAGAAGGGCGCAAAGTGGCTGTCAACGCAGCCGGGCGTGTCCTGAACGTGCAGCGCGCGGACGTGGCTGCCGAGGAGACGCAGTTCCTCTAACTGAGAGGTTTCCTGCATATTGGCGTGTCCGATGTCCCAACAGGCGTGGCAGAGAGGATGGTCGATCATTTCGATCATCGCCAGCAGGTCGGTGGCGTTGTCCACCCAGTACAGTTCCTCCTTTTCCATCTTGTTGAAATTCTCGATCAGTATATTTATGCCCCATTTTTCGGCGGTGGGCAGCAGGTCGTGGAAGAATTCGTAGTTGCGCTTGAAGGCATCTTCCTTGCTCAGGCGGAACTTGTAATCGGAGTGGATGATGATGTTGGGGATGCCCAGCATACCGCTGACTTCGATGGCGCGCTTGGTATCCTCTACGAAGGAGTTGTAGAAATCGCTGCCGTGTCCGCTGCGGATCGGGCGTCCCATGGGCGCGTGCGACTGTACGAACTCGATCCCCAGCTCTTCGGGCAATTTTTTGAGGCGCTCGACGTATTCCTGCCAGTCGTCGGCGTAGATGCCGCTGCGGTTGTCGTAATCGGTGCAGAAGCTGTAGTCGATGTACTTAAAGCCCGAACGATGCAGATAGCGGATGGTAAGTTCCTGATCGGCGGTGTACTGAGCGAAATCTCCGGTAGTGGTGGCAAGCTTCATGATTTGTTCCTCCCTTTAATATGATAAAAGGTCATGGCGAAAGATCAATAGGTCTGTTCGCGGCGCAGCTTTTCGAGTTTATCGGGGAAATTGACGGTCATGCCGTCAACGCCGCAGAGGTATGTGTCGGTCATGAGCCTTTCGGTTTTTATGCCCCATGCGCGTACCGAAAAGTCCATCTCATGCCATCTTTGGACCAACTCACTCGTGAGCATATCTGCACGCGGGCAGAGCTGTTCACCGCCGATCGATCGGAGCTTTTTGACCGGATCGAATGTATCAAGCGGTCCGAACAGAAGCCCGACCGGATATTCGGGGGCATATGCTTTGGCGCGTGCGAGAGAATCAAAGTCAAATGAGGTGAGGATGGCCTTTTTCTGCATGGAATGGGCGTTCAGCATATCGATGACGTTCTGTTCGATATGCGGCTGCTTGAGCTCGATGGCAAAGGTTAGATCGAGTTTTCCGAAATGGTGCAGAAAATCTGCCAATGCAAGAATTTTATCGTCTCTCTCATATTCGGCATTTCTGACTGTCAGGCGCTGAAGTTCTTCATAGGTGAGATCGGTCACTAAGCCTTTGCCGTCGGTTACGCGGTCGAGTTTGTCATCGTGAAAAAGGATCAGCACGCCGTCAGCGGTCATATGAACATCAGTCTCGATTCCGTTGGCACCCATCTCCACACCGGCGCGGAATGCGCTCAGGGTATTTTCGGGATAGTAGGTGCTGGCGCCGCGATGGGCGTAGTTGACGAACATGGCGCATCACTTCCTTGTTGGAAATATGGTTTCACCTGAGTTTATTATACGGCATGAGAAAAGGGCGAGTCAATATTTTGTCGGCGAAGCGATGAGATTTGAGAGGGCAGTGCGTATGTGATTTCACGGCTTTATGATTGAATCTTAACCACCCATACGCTATAATGAAAAAAGGAAGGGGCGTCGAAGCAGCGGCGGCTCCTGAAAGCGCAAGAAGAGCGCCGCGATGTATAAAGCAGCGGCGCGAAAATCGATATGGGAGGATGAATCAACATGATTGATATGCTCAAGTGGCAGGAAATTGCCAAGGCGAACATCCACAACCGTCCTGCAACCACCGGTCGTCTCTCCGGCAAGATCGCCATCGTTACCGGCAGTGCGCAGGGCTTCGGCAAGGGCATTGCCGAGGAAATGTACAAGGAAGGCGCTACCATCGTGATCGCCGACCTGAACGAAGCGCTGGCTCAGCAGGTCGCCTCTGAGATGGGTGAGCGCGCTTATGCCGTGAAGGTCAACGTAGGCGACGAGGAAAGCGTAGCTGCGATGGTTCAGAATACCGTTGAGAAGTTTGGCGGTCTGGATATCTTCGTAAACAACGCCGGTGTCGTTCGCTCCGGCCCCATCGATCAGCTCGAGAAGAAGGATTTCGACTTCGTTACCAACATCAACTATACTGCTTACTTCCTGTGCGCCAAGTATGCTGCCGTCATCATGAAGGCTCAGTATGAAGCGGACAATGAGTGGTTCGGTGATATCATCTGCATCAACTCCAAGAGTGGTCTCGAAGGCTCCAACAAGAACTTCGCCTATGCAGGCTCCAAGTTCGGTGGCATCGGTCTGACCCAGAGCTTCGCACTGGAGCTGTGCCCCTTTAACATCAAGGTAAATGCCATCTGTCCCGGCAATTTCCTGGAAGGTCCGCTGTGGATGGATCCGGTCAAGGGTCTGTTTGTGCAATACCTCAACGCAGGCAAGGTTCCCGGTGCAAAGACCGTTGAAGATGTAAAGCGCTTCTACGAATCCAAGGTTCCCATGAACCGCGGCTGCCTGCCCATCGACGTGGCACGCTCGGTATTCTACTGCGTAGAGCAGAAGTACGAGACCGGTCAGGCGATCCCTGTAACCGGCGGTCAGATCATGCTCAACTAATCATTCGTCTTTTTTAAAGTCCGGATTCGACAAAATATGGACAGGAGAGACGGATGTGCTGTATATTGAAAAAACAGCATTCATATCGGTCTGGAAAAGCTGGTAAAGCTGCTGCACGTCACCGATACGCTGTGCGCCGACTGGTCACAGTCATCCCAATTGCGAGAGCAAGCTGATGGAGGATCTTGTACAGTTTGTTACCGGACACAACTACGGCGGCTATGCGCGAGAGATCACGCTGTACTAAGTCGCTCATAAAGAATGAACGCCCGACGGCACGCTGCTGTCGGGTGTTTTTGCGCAAATGCGTTTTCGACGGTTTATGATAAAAATCTGTTTGCAGCATATGCGGTGTATGATATAATAAATGCAGGATTTTATGACTCTCAGCCCTGTGGCTGGGTGGACGCGAGCATTGTCACCACGCATATGATGCTATCGGCGGCAGAAACAGGCGTGGGCACGACATGGGTCATGCATTTTGATCCTCTCACCGTTCGGAGAGAATTTGCGCTGAGTGATAAGCTGATTCCCGTCGCACTGCTGGTCATGGGCTATCCGGCGGGAAATGAAGTGTCGCATCCGCTGCACGATTTTTTGGGGGGCGATGGAGGAGGTCGTTTCGTTCCTGTAAGTCGCGGGTATATTATAGATATATACGGCAAGGAGTGTGATTTCACATGACGTTGGATATGATACGGGAAATCATCGTGCCCCTGATCGGCACGTCTTTGGGTGCAGGATGCGTGTTTTTTGTGAAGAGGGGACTCAATCGAACGCTTCAGCGCGTGCTGACCGGCTTTGCCGCAGGCGTGATGGTAGCGGCATCGGTGTGGAGCCTGCTGCTGCCCTCGATGGAGCAGGCGGCTTATATGGGCAGATTGTCGTTTATTCCGGCAGTGGTCGGCCTGGCGACAGGTATGCTGTTTTTGATGATGCTCGATAGGATCATTCCGCATTTGCACATGAACAGCGATCAGCCGGAGGGCATGAAAAGCAGCCTGAAACGCTCGTCGATGATGGTATTGGCAGTGGCGCTTCATAATCTGCCGGAAGGCATGGCGGTAGGCGTGGTGCTGGCAGGAATGATGAATGGAAGCGGCGGCATTTCGGCAGCCGCAGCATTTACCCTTTCGCTGGGCATCGCCATTCAGAATTTCCCGGAAGGCGCGATCATATCCATACCGCTTCGAGAAGATGGTATGAGCCGCCGAAAGGCGTTCGGCTATGGCGTGCTGTCGGGCGTGGTTGAGCCGATCGGCGCAGTGCTGACGCTGCTTGCGGCGGAATTGATACTGCCTGCACTGCCGTATCTGTTGAGTTTTGCGGCAGGTGCTATGCTGTATGTGGTGGTGGAAGAGCTGATCCCCGAAATGTCGGAGGGAGAGCATTCTCATGTGGGCACGATCATGTTTACGATCGGATTTATCATGATGATGGTGCTCGATACGGTGCTGGGGTAAGCTTGGGCTTATAGTACTATTTCAAAGACCTTCCCTTTTAGCAGGGAAGTCTCTTATCTCGTGCGTTATCGCATTTATATCACTCAATTTAATCAATACACAAAAAGCTCTCTTTTCCGAAAGGGAGCTTTTTGATATAATAAAAAACAAGAATATTGAAATGGGGAGATGGATGAATGACGCAGCATTTTGAAAAGCAGCTTTCGAGCGATGTGCGCTTCAAAGGCAGGATCTTTACGGTTACGGTGGACGACGTAGAGTTGGAGGACGGTGAAAGGTCGGTGCGCGAGATCGTGCATCACCATGGCGGCGCGTGCGTACTGCCGATGTTTGACAACGGTGATATCTGTCTGGTGCGGCAGTTTCGGTATGCCTTCGGCAAGGAGCTGTGGGAGCTGCCCGCGGGCAAGCTGGAAAAAAACGAGGATCCGTTTGAGGCGGCAAAGCGCGAATTGAAAGAAGAATGCGGCTTGACGGCGGATCGGTATATTGATCTGGGCGAAATGTATCCCACGGTGGGATACTGCAGTGAGATCATCTATATTTACGCCGCAGTCGGATTGCATCAGGCGGATATGCACCTGGATGAAGGTGAATTCCTGACGCCTGAACGCATACCGCTTGAAAAGGCATACCGCATGGTCATAAGCGGCGAGATTCAGGATGGAAAGACCGTTGCCGCCATCCTTAAAATCAAGGCGTTGATCTCCGAAGGGAAGGTATGTATCAAGTGAATGATATGAAAATATTGTATGAGGATGCGCACATCGCCGTGTGCGTTAAGCCGATCGGCGCATCGAGTGAGGACGTTGAAAACTCGGTGCCTGCACTGCTTCGCAAAGGCTGGGGAAACGAAAAGGCATATGTAGGCATCGTTCATCGACTGGATACCGGCGTGGGCGGCGTGATGGTGTACGCAAAAACGCCTGCTGCCGCTGCGAAGCTGTCGCAGCAGGTGCAGGAGCGCACCTTTGAAAAGAAATATCGCTGCATCTGTGCGGGCATTTTTGAAGAGGAAAAGGGCGAAATGCACGATTTTCTGTTCAAGGACAGCCGAAAAGGGAAGGTATTTCCGGTCAAGGGCGCAAGAAAAGGGACCAAGGAAGCGCTGCTTGAATATGAGGTTGTAAAAACGGGGCAGATCGATGAAAATATTCCCATATCGCTCTGCCGTGTAAAGCTGCATACCGGGCGCACGCATCAGGTGCGCGTGCAGTTTGCCAGCCGCCGTCATCCCCTGCTGGGTGACGGCAAATACGGAAGCCGCATCAAGGGGGATATCGCCCTTGAGTGCGCAGAAATTGTATTCACGCATCCGAAAACCGCCGAGAGGATGAGTTTTTCGATCGACACGCCGAAAAACTGGATACTGTGCGAATCAGAATAGAAGATCAGGTAAAGAAAATTTGAAGAAAATGTACATAAGCCCTTTGTGAAGCGCATGAATTGTGATATAATAAATGCATTATTATGTGGAAAGGGTGGGCTCATTTATGGAGTTCTCGCTGAAACGGGATGCAAAGCGCATCGCTCTGGTAGTTCTGGGCTCGATTCTGTACGCCTTCAACGTCAACACCTTCATCAATCCGGTTGGTATGTATCCAGGCGGCTTCGGCGGTCTATCGCTGCTGCTGCAGGCGATCTTTCAGCAGTTCATGGGAATTCATGTTCCCTATTCGGTGTTCAATCTGCTTTTGAACGCGGTGCCGGTGGTCATCAGCTTCAAGTTTATCGGCAAGAAGTTTACGCTTCTGTCCTGTCTGGCGGTTGTGCTGATGAGCTTGTTGGTTGACGTGATGCCCGGCATGACCATGACCAGTGATCCGCTGCTGCTGAGCATCTTCGGCGGTCTCTTGGGCGGTCTGGCAATTTCTCTGTGTCTGCTGGCGGATGCGACCAGCGGCGGCATGGACTTTGTGACGATCTATCTTTCTGAGCGCCACGGCAAGGACTCGTTTAATCTCACGATGGGTCTGAACGTCATCATTCTGGTCATCGCAGGCTGGCTGTTCGGCTGGGAAAAAGCGCTGTATTCTATCATCT
>CAZYQB010000014.1:12879-16320 GCA_964649595.1 uncultured Oscillospiraceae bacterium
TGTGTACTCAGGTGCTGCACGCGCTCTATAAGCGCTATCAGCAGAACACGCTGTTCATCATTACCGACCATCCGGAGACAGTCTGCAGGGTCATCAGCGATATCGCGCATCACGGCGCGACCATCTTCAAGGGCTTTGGTCCCTATGAGCAGAAGGACAGAAGCATGGTCTATTCGGTAGTCTCCGCCGACGAGGTCAGCAAGGTAGTGGCCGGCGTGCGCGAAGCCGATCCCAAGGCATTTGTGAATACACTCAAGACCGAATCGCTCTCCGGTCGCTTCTACCGCAAGGCAAACGACTGATATTTTTCTCATCAATAAACAAGGTTCGCTGCATCATGACGGTGCGGCGAGCTTTTTGTATTTGATTGTAAATAAAATACGGTTCTACACTTTTGTATACTTCTTCGACACGTTGGTTCTGCCCAGTATATAATCGGTAGAGGTATCATATAGGTCGGCAAGACGGATGAGTATGTCGGTAGGCAGATCGCGATATCCCTGTTCGTAGAGGCAATACTGCGGTTGCGTCAGGCCTAATTCAGCGGCAATCTGCCGCTGAGTCATATCATGATCTTCTCTTAAATCGCGCAGTCTTTTATAATATGCCATCGTAAAATCTCCCGATATCCAAATAGATATCACGGACACATCTTAGCATATTACTTTGGTATAATGACTGTATGATATCTGTTTGGATATCACAGTATGCGTCAAACTGGCTCTTGGCGCAGAAAATTACGAGGGGGGAAAGTGGATGGCTCTGTTGGAAACAAAGATCATTCAGGTGAATAACTCGCCGGAGGCTATCAACTCATCCAGTGAAGAAAGAGGATGTTTTGGATGGAGCGTACAGAATGTGCAAGTTACACATTCGCAGGATTCTCGAACTTATACCAAAGGGCTTGATTATGTAACAGGTGATCTTACAGTAGAAACTACGACCATCAATTATGCAACGATCACTTATCAGCGCGATAAGACAATGTCGAACTATGAGCGAGTAGCAGAATTGGAACGAGTATATGACTGGTCGGGAGAACAAATCCGAAGATTAGTGTCAGAAATTGACAGATTGAAGCATGATGATGGCAAAGATTCTGACCGTATGGAAGGATGTAGAACATATGCGATGTGCATTATGTTCTGGCCATATGGAATTTATTTGGTGGTGAAAAGAATTTTGGAATCAAGAAAAAGGGCGGAGGAAATTGAGAGGAATCAACGACTGATTGAAGTACAGCTTGAAGAAAAGTCGCGGCAACTTGAAGAAATGCGCAGACAACGTGAGATGGCTATTGAAGAAGCAGCAAGCCTGATTTAAAAATGTATTTCAATAAACGATGGTTTGACAGAAAAAGTAGGACCAGATTGCTTGGTTAATTCTCTGCGCCATTTTCGCCGATCCGCGCTTTTTTCTGCATACTACCTTGTGTTTTTCGTCTGATTCTGCTATCATTAGATTAGTGTATCGTGACAAAAAGGCGCATAAAGTGCGCCTGAAGCGAAAAGAATAGCAATTATCAGGAGGGACGGAAGGTATGCAGAAAACCAGACTTCGCAAGTATGCGCGCTTGATCGCGCGCGTCGGCGTAAACGTGCAGAAGGGTCAGGACGTCATTCTTACCACCGGACTGGAGCAGCCGGAGTTTACGGCGATGGTTGTGGATGAGTTGTACAAGTGGGGTGCCCGCAAGGTATTCGTGAAGTTCAACTATCAGCCGCTGGAGAAGTTGCACGTGCGCCATCGCAGCGTGAAGGCACTCTCTACCATGGAGACCTTTGAGGAAGCCGAGCTCAAGTACATGGCAGATAATCTGACTGCCCGTCTGTTCCTCAACAGCGATGATCCCGATGGTCTCAAGGGTATGAATCTGGAAAAGAACATGAAGGGTCTGCAGGCACGCGCACCCATCTCCAAGGGCTACCGTGAGCAGATGAACGGCAAGCATCAGTGGTGCATCGCTGCCGTTCCGGGCGAAAAGTGGGCAAAGAAGGTATTCCCCAATGAGCGCGTAGGCAAGGCTGTTGAGCTGCTGTGGGAAGCCATCCTGTCCGCAGCGCGCGTGGATGATGATCCCATCGCCGCATGGGCAGCGCACAATGCAGACCTGCAGAAGCGCTATGAGTACCTCAATTCGCTGGGCATCGAGACCCTCGAATACAAGGCATCCAACGGCACCGACCTGCGCGTGGGTTTGATGGAGGACAGCATCTTCCGCGGCGGACGCACTGCTACCGCAGCCGGCGTGTTCTATAATCCCAATCTGCCCACCGAGGAATGCTTTACCTCGCCCAAGAAGGGTCTGGCAGAAGGCATCGTGTATTCCTCCAAGCCCCTGTCTTATCAGGGTCAGGTGATCGACAAGTTCTATCTGCGCTTTGAAGGCGGCAAGGCGGTCGAGGCTCATGCCGAGCAGAACGATGAGCTGCTGCAGAAGATGATCTCTATGGACGAAGGTGCTGCCTATCTGGGCGAGTGCGCATTGGTTCCCTTCACCAGTCCCATCAACGAAAGTGGTCTGCTGTTCTACAAGACGCTGTATGATGAGAACGCTTGCTGCCATTTCGCAATGGGACGCGGCTTTGAAAACTGTGTGCGCGGCTGGGAGAACCTCAAGGTGGACGAGATCAAGGCAAAGGGCATGAACGATTCCATCATTCACGTTGACTTCATGATCGGCACGGCAGATCTCTCCATCGTGGCACATTGCCGCGACGGCAAGACCGTTCAGATCTTCAAGGACGGCGGCTGGGCGTTCTAAGTCCAACTTCTGGTGAAAAGATGCATATAGAAAAGGCTCTCCTTGCACAGGGGAGCCTTTTGGTGTGCAGTTGATCTTGTTACCAGTCGAGCGAGAACTCGTCGATCTCGCCGAAATCGGCGAAATGCTCATTTTTGTATTTGAGCAGCAGCGCGGTGCAGGCGGTCTGCCCATGTTCGGTAGACAGGTCGATAAACTCGTTGATCTGAGCGAGTGTATAGTCGGCAGTCAGGGCGGTGGCAACTGTTTGATCGTTTCCTGCCATGATGTGGCTGCGGATGGCGGCGCGGTCAAGGTGGAGAAAGATGGCGTTGAGGCGTGCGCTGTCCTGTGCCTTTTTGCTGCAGTAGTCGATCCTGCCCAGCGTGGTGATGCCCTTGTCCGGGTCTACCTCGTAGTCCAGACGCACATAGCCGTCGAAGGTGAATGTGCTTGAGTTGCTGTAGGCATATGACCACTGCCGGGCGTCAAATTCACGCTCCATGCTGTCTGAGCGCATATTGATGCCCCATGCGGCAAGCGATTTTTTGAGCGCGCTGCGCTCCTCCTTGGTGAGTACCACATCATCATAGCGCTTTTTGAAGTCAGGGGCAGCAGTATCAAACTGAACCACCGGCTCCCACATCTGTCCGAACGGCTGCACGAGTGAGTGTTCGGTCAGATATTTCTGCCATGCG
>CAZYQB010000015.1:0-13992 GCA_964649595.1 uncultured Oscillospiraceae bacterium
GTTGGTGATGGCGCAGACGCCCAGAATGCCGGTCTGCGGCGGGTTGACGACGGGGGTGAAGGACTCGATGCCCAGAGAGCCGATGTTGGAAACGGTGAAGGAAGCGCCGCGCAGATAGTCGGGGCTGATCTTGCCTTCCTTACATTCCTTAGCCAGCTTCTTGGCGGTTGCAGACAGCTCCTTGAGGGTCATCTTATCCGCATTGAAGATGGTGGGAACCATCAGACCGCGATCGGTATCGACTGCCATGCCCAGATGGACACCCTTGAAGTACTTCATGGTCTTGCCGTCATCGATCAAGTTGGCGTTGAGCGCCTTATGCTCGGGCATTGCCAGCGTGCGGGCAACAACGTACATGATGATATCGTTGATGGAGATCTTTTCCAGACCAAACGCAGCGCCCTTCTCCTTGAACATCTTGCGGGCATTCTGAACCTCGGTAGCGTCATAGGAGATGTTGTGGGTAAGCTGAGCCATAGTGCTAAGAGAGGTCATCATCGCCTTGGCGATAACCTTTCTCATGTTGGTCATCGGCTCGGTGTAGCTGTCGTCTACGGGTGCGCCCAGTGCGACCGGTGCAGCGGCAACAGGTGCGGCTGCAGCAGCGGGAGCTTCTGCCTTGACTTCGGGCTTCTTCTCCAGATCGCTGAGAGTAACGCGTCCACCCAGACCGGTGCCTTCCACGCCGCCCTGATAGGATGCGCGTGCAGCAGCGGTAACGAGGAGACCTGCGTCGATCAGCTTCTGAACGTCACGAGCGATGACACGTCCATCGGGGCCGGTGGGAACGACCTTCGAGAGGTCTGCGCCGGACTTGTCCGCCAGAGCCTTTGCGCGGGGAGAGATCTTCATTTCGCCCACAATCGCAGGCGCAGCAGCAATTTCTTCTTCCTCAACAACTGCTTCCACAGCAGGAGCAGCTTCAGCAGCAGCGGGAGCAGCTTCGGCAGCAGCACTGCCGTTGGGATCGAACTCGGCAAAGGACTCGCCTTCATTGCCGATTACCATAACATTGGTCAGGCAGGGAACGTCGTCGCCTTCGGCGAAGAAGATCGCCAGAACCGTGCCTTCATTCTTTGCTTCCTCATCGAAAGCAGCCTTGTCGGTCTCATAGGAGAACAGGATGTCGCCCATTGCGACCTTGTCGCCCACCTGTTTTCCCCACTTGGTGATAATGCAGCTTTCCACCGACTGACCCTGTCGGGGCATAATTACCGGTACTGCCATAAGAGCATCCTCCTGTTATATAACATAATATGCCTGCTTCTATTTTAACACTTTTGCCGCACGCGCGTCAATCGCAACGGACGGTCTTATCTTAGGCTTTTCATTTTCTTAAAATCTTTAACCTACGCCTGTTTCCCTTCCGCCATTTTTATGAATTCATCCTCGGTGATAATCTCAATGCCCAGCTGAGCCGCCTTCTGATTTTTGGCGCTGCCGGTGGAGGTATCGTTGGTGATGAGATAGTCGGTTTTCGCGCTCATGGAACTCATCAGCTTGCCGCCGCGCTCGGCAATGTATGCCTTGATGTCGTCGCGCTTGGCGAATTTGTTCAACGCGCCCGTAACCACGAAATTCAATCCCTTAATGCCCACCTTGTCCGCACGCGCTTCGATACGCTCAATGATGATATCATCCTGTTTCTCGCGCACTTTCTCCTTTTTGGCGCGCGCCTTGACCACTTCCTTCATGGTCACGATGTTCACCTGATAATCCAGAATGACCGCAGTCAATTCAATATCTCCGCGCTTTGCGGCTTCCTCGGTGAATTTATCGATCTCCTTTGCGGAAATCATCTTCTCACGGCACATCAGGTGCAGCAGCTCGTGATAATCAAATGCCGCTTCCGCCAGCTTTGCGGCGCCCTTCCTGATGGCGGTCAGATGCTCCTCTCGTGCTTCCTGAGAATACTCGTTCTCATTGCGCGCAAAGCTGCCGTACACCAGCGGACGCAGCGCAGCAGGCACCTTGCCGGCATTTATATTGCATCGAAGGCTCTTGAGCTGACCTCTGACCTGCTTATCCAGAACGCTCATCAATTCGCCCGGCATGGCAATGCGCTCAAGAGCGCTGCATCCCTTGACAGCATTCTTTCCTATCTCCACCACGCTCCACGGAATCTCGATATCCGCAAGACTGATGCAATCTTCAAAAGCACTCTCCCCGATGCCCGTTATGCCATGTGCAATCCCGATTTTCTTCAAAGCGCTGCATTCCTTAAACGCCGCTTCCCCGATACTCGTCACCATGTCGGGAAGCTCTATGCTCATCAGACTTCTGCATCCGTAAAACGCGCTCGGTCCGATGCTCGTCACCATGGGCGGAATCACTATATTCTTCAGACTCTTGCATCTGCAGAATGTCCAGCCGCCAATCTCCGTCACTCCCTGAGGAATCACAATATTCGTCAGCTTTCCGCAGCCGCTGAACGCGCTGTCGCCGATGTGTGTCACACGGGACGGAATCACGATTTCCGCCAGCTCCTCACACTCATAGAACATCTTTTCCCCGATATGCGTTACACCCTGAGGAATCACGATGTTCGTCAGCTTTTGGCAGTAGGCAAATGCGCCGTCTCCGATGCTTGTTACCGTAGGCGGAATCTCAATGCCCATGAGTCTTGGGCAGCTTGCAAACGCATTCTCTCCGATGCTCGTCACGCTTGCCGGAATCTTGATCTCCTTCAAATCGCTGCACCAATGGAATGCGCTTTTGCCGATGCTTGTCACGCCGTCCGGGATTACAATGCCCGTCACTCTCTGGCAGGCGTAAAAGACCTCATCCCCGATGCTCGTCATGCCTGCCGGAAGAGCGATGCCCGTCAATGCTCTGCAGCTGTGGAACGCACCGTTTCCGATGCTCGTCGCCGCAGGCGGAATTTCAAGCTTCGTCAGACTGATGCAGTTACCAAACGCCTTTTCCCCGATGCTCGTTACGCCGGACGGAATCTTGATCTCCTTCAGCATTCCGCAGACGCCAAATGCCGCATTCCCGATGCTCGTCACACTCTCCGGAAGGCTGACGCTTGTCAGCGCTTCACACCAGCAAAACGCATGATTGCCGATGCGCGTCACGCCCTCGGGAACCACCGCAGCGGTTATGGTTTTCTCTGCCCAGAGCAGCACGCCGTCTTTGGAAAGTAGCAAACCATGCTCCATACGGAAATCACTGCTGCGGGAAGAAATTTTCACTTCCTTAAATCTATGACTTGTACCGAGCGCCCGTTCAACCTCCGCCGCAGAACCCGACACATTCAAACAAATTCTCTCCAGACTTCTGCTGAAAGCAAACGCATCATTTTCGATACGCGTTATGCTCGACGGAATCTCAATACTCACCAATGCTTTACAATTGCTGAACGCGCCCTCTCCAATGCTCGTTACGCCGTACGGAAGCACCACGCTCCCCAGACTCTCGCAAAACTCAAACGCACGATCCTCAATGCTCGTCACGCCGGACGGAATCTCGATGTTCGTCAGCTCCTGACACCAGGCAAACGCATGATCTGAGATACTCGTCACACTCGGCGGTATGACAATGTTCCTCAGCTTCCAGCAGTCCTCAAACGCACTCTTCCCAATGCCCGTCACGCTCGGCGGTATAACAATATTCGTCAGATTTCGGCAGCTTTTAAATGCTCCGTCTCCGATGTGCGTTATGTCATCGGGAAGCATAACCCACTGTGCATCCTTAGAAACCCACAGCAGCACGCCGTCCTTTGAGATGAGCATATCATCCTCCATCCGGAACGCGGAATGATCGGGAGAGATGAGAATTTCCTTGAATTTCGGAGCAATTCCGATGATGTGCTCTAAATTCTGCGTCGAATCCGAAACCTTCAAGCTAATATCGATTGGTCGAAATCCGTACTGTATAAACGCATCCCGCCCGATATGCGTTACGCTGTCCGGGATGGCAATATGCTTCAAATCGGAACATGACCGAAATGCAGCGTATTCAATGCTCGTCACGCCAAAGGGAATATCGACGTTCGTCAGCTTGCCGCAGTTATAAAACGCACTCCCGCCAATGCTCGTCACGCCGGAAGGGATAACAACGCCCGTCATTTCGCGGCAGGCAAAAAACGCACTGTCGTCGATGCGCGTCACGCCCTCGGGGATTATCACATCTCCCTTGCCCGTAATATCAGTCAGGATGCTGTTCTTAGATGGTGCCGAATCCGCCTTCTGCAGAACTCCATCCGTAATATACCATGCCATGATGCTTTCCTCCCGTATTTTGAATTTTTGCTTATTTCAGTTTCAGACCATCTGCCGACGCGCTCTTTTTTCGCCTGAATGTTTCTTTATAACCCAACAGCAGCGCCGTCAGCTCCACGTTCTCGCGGCGCATAGCTTCCTCAATGAATTTGTCGATGCTCTTTGCAGAGATCATCTTCTCGCGGCACATAATTCTCAGCAGCTTCGGCTCCGAAAACGCCGTTTCCATCAATTGGGAAACATTCTTTTTGATGACCGCCATGTACTCCGCGCGCACCTGCGGCTCATAGCTGTCCTCATCCTGCGCAAAGCATCTGCACACCTTTGCGCGCACATCGGCAGGCACCTGATCGACAGACGAGGTGCAGCGAATTTCGATGATGCTCCGCCGTATCATTTTATCGATCTTTTTAATCGCCTGTCCGCTGAGCGAAATGCTGCCAAGCTTCTCGCCGCAGTCAAACGTGTACCGCCCTACATCGTTTGTGCAGTCGGGCAGGCGGATGCTCGTCAGTCCTCTGCACCCGGCAAACGCATTATCCCCGATTTGAACAACCGAAGGTGGAATATCGATATGCGCGATCCGATAGCAATACCAAAATGCACCGTATCCGATGCGCTCAACCGCACTGCCCATGCGCACGCGCGTTAAGCCGACGCAGTGACGAAACGCTTCCTTCGGAATTTCCGTCAGCGAATCAGGAAGCTCGATCTGCTCAATATTTTCACAGTACACAAACGCCAGCTCCGAAAGGCTGCGCAAGGAGCGTCCAAAATGAACGCGTCTGAGTTGGGTGCAGTTGGCAAATGCTTCTTTGCCGATGCTCAAGAGCGAATCAGGCAGTTCAATCTCTTTAAGGGCAGTGCATCTTTCAAATGCGCCATCGCCGATATGCGTCACGCCCTCAGGAATACGGATGCGCAAAAGCTGCCCATGATATGCCAGCGCACCGCCGGCGATTCCCGTCGCCCATGCAGGCAGCTCTATTTCTTCTTTGGGAAGCGCCAGAATCAGCACACCTTCTCTGGTCAGCAGCATACCATCTTCTACCCGAAACACCGGATGATCGGGCGCAACCAATATTCTCTTCAGATTCGTGCAGCCTTCAAACGCAGTTTCTCCGATGCTGACCACCGATTTGGGGATCATGATTTGAGTCAGTGCAGTGTAAGCAAACGCCCATTTTCCAATGCTTTTGACTGTATCGGGAATATCGATCCTCTCCAGATAACGGCATCCGTAAAACGCCTTGTCCCCGATGGCAGTAACGATCTTGGGAAGTTCTACCGTGCTCCACCATGTAAAACTGCCCACACCGATGCTGTCTTTGGGCTTTGATGTATAGTTTGCATTATGCAGAACGCCGTGCGCAACATACCATGCCATATCCGCTTCCTCCAAATGTCCGCAAACTTTATACTCATCATACCATTCAGCCGCCGCTTGCGCAATGCCTGCACGCCAAAATACAAAAAGCGCCCTCGAAGCATCGAAAGCACTTTTGGTTCGATCAATTTCTCTCCCATGTCTTTCTGCTCATCAGCATCAAAAGCGGATACAGTTCCAATCTGCCCAGCAGCATACAAACTGACAAAATGAGCTTACTGATGGTCGAAAACTCAGAAAAATTACCCAGTGGTCCCACCATCCCCATGCCTAAGCCGATATTGCTCATGCAGGCAATCACCGCAGTGAATGTCGTCTCAAAGTCAAAATTGTCCAGCGCAATGATCAGTACGGCGATCGCAGTTACCGCCATATAGCTGAAGAAGAACATGGAGACCGAGTTGTATATCTCCTCGTCCACCGCACGCCCGTCAACTCGGATAACTCGCACGTCGCGCGGATAGATGGTTCGTCTGATCTCCCGCCTGAGCCCCTTAAACAGCATGGTGATTCGAATCAGCTTGATGCCGCCGCCGGTAGATCCCGCGCAACAGCCCACCAGCATCAGCAAAAACAAAATGATCCTGCTGAACAAAGGCCAAAGTTCAAAGTTGGTGGTCACGAACCCGGCAGAGGTAATCATTGAACTGACGTGAAAGAAGCTGTGTCTGAGCGCCTCCTTAAAGCCGTCATAATACGGCAGAATGTTGAGCGCAATCAGCAGCACCGCCGATACAATAACGCCTATATATACCTTCAGCTCGGTATTTTCCCGAACCGCCTTGAAATTTCGCTTAATCAGGTAGAAGTAAATGGTAAAATTGGTGCCAAACAGCACCAAAAAGATGCCGATCACCAACTCATACAGCGGATTTTGGTAATATCCGATACTCAGATTATAGTGCGAAAATCCGCCGGTGCCTGCTGCGCCGAACATATTGAGCACTGCATCAAACCAATCCATGCCGCAGATCATCAGCACCGCGACCATCAGCACGCTCAATCCCACATACAGCAGATAGAGTATTTTTGCCGTCTGTCCGATGCGCGGCGTGATCTTTCCCGGAGAGGGACCGGGCGACTCGGCACGCATCAAAAAGATCGATCGGCTGCCCAGCCGCGGCAGCAGCGCCAATGAAAGCACCAGCATTCCCATGCCGCCCACCCAGTTGGTAAAGCTGCGCCAGAACAGCAATCCCCGGGGCAGAGCTTCCACATCACTTAGTATGGTGGCGCTCGTCGTAGTCAGACCCGACGCCGTTTCAAAATAGGCATCGATCAGCGACGGAATATATCCACTCAAATAATACGGCAGCGCACCGGTCAGTGAGATCAGCAGCCACGTCAGCCCAACCACCGTGAACCCTTCGCGCGGACGCAGCCTGTCGTCTCTGGACTGCACCAGCGACATCACCGCACCGGCAAATGCAGTGATAAGCATCGTCAGCGCAAGCGCGTCCACTTCATTCGTGCCGTCGATCAGCGCAATGATAAGCGCCGGAATGGGCAGCAGACTGTCGATCAGCAGAATCCTCCCGATCAAATTGATGACAAGACGTATGTTCATCGATATGTCCCGCCTTCTCCGAGCGCATCCTCCAGCGTTGTGACGCTGCTGGCGCGCGCAATCAATATGACAGTATCCCCCGCCCTGATGCAGTCGCTACCAAAAGGAATAATGATCTTCCCGTTTCGCACCAAAACCGCAACCAGCACATCCTTGGCGATATGAAGCACGCTCAAGGGGATGTTGATGTAATGCGCGTCTGCTCTGGCGGTAAATTCCAGAGCCTCCACCTTGTCCTCAACAATTCGATACAGCTTGTCGATCGCCGAGTGATTTGAACCTCGCGCCAGCGCACGCACCGTTCTCAGAATGGTGTTTGCGGTGGTCAGCTTAGGCGACACCACGCAGTTAAGACCCATTGCCGCCAACACATCCATATAGTTGACGCGATCCACCTTGGCGATCACCTTGCCCACTCCGCGGCGGATAGCATACAATCCGGTCATCATATTTTCCTCGTCATGATCGGTCAGCGGTATGAATGCTCCGAAAGCAGTGAGGTTTTCCTGCTCGAGCATTTCCTCTTCCGTTCCGTTCGCGCAGACGATGCGCACATCGTCGTCCAGATTCTCCTGCAGCCAGCGGCAGCGTTCTTCATCCTCCTCGATGATGGTCAGCTTCATGCCCATGCCCTCAGTAATCTTCGCAAAGTAATAGGCAATATGCCCTCCGCCAATCAGCATAGCGGAGCGCACTCGGTTGGTATCCTTGCCCATCTGCTTGAAGAAGCTGGTGATGGACATGATATTGCCTAAAACGTGTATCCTGTCCCCCACTCTGATAACATGGTTGCCTCCTGGAATGATCGCCTCATGTCCGCGCAGTATGGCGCAGCACAGCACACCCGGATACTTCTGGTGCATGGTTTTAAGCGACATATTCCGGATCGGATCAAACTCTTCCACCTTAAACTCGACCATTTCGACTCTGCCGTGCGCAAAGGTTTCCACGTTGAGCGCAGAGGGAAATCGCAGCAGGCGAGAGATTTCCATAGCAGTGGTGCGCTCGGGATTGGCTACCAGATCAACGCTAAGCTTATCCAGCAGCTTGGTAAGTCCTTCGGTATATTCGGGATTGCGTATGCGCGCCACGGTATACTTCGCGCCCAACTGCTTTGCCGCCAGACAGCAAACGATGTTCATTTCATCATTGGTGGTGACAGCAATCATTATATCTGCTTGATCGGCTCCGGCTTCGAGCAGCGTTCGCACGTTTGCGCCGTTGCCCTTTACGCACATGACATCCAGCGTTTCACTCGCCTTGGTCAGAGCACCCGCATCGCGGTCTATAACGGTCACATCATGATTTTCACCCGCCAGATAGGATGCCAGCGTATAGCCTACCTTGCCGTCACCTGCAATAACTATTTTCATTCTGATCGTTTCCTTAATTTCAGATTTCATAGATAAAGACGAGAGAGATGCCGTGCATCCCCCTCGTCCTTTATGGATGTTTTTCACCTGATCGGGATGAATCTGTCTGAACTTATTCAGCCCATGCCGCCTGCATCGCTTCGCGCAGTCTACGGTATGCAGGTGCAGCTTCCTTTTCCATCGAATCGTATCTCGCCTCAACGCTAACCCGTCCGGCATATCCGCATTTCTTCAGTTCACGGAATACCTCTTCGTAATCTCCGTTATCGCCTTCAATCGGATAACGACGCGTTGCCGAATTACAGATATGAACGTGTCCAAGCAACTCTCCGGCATACGAAAATGCCGAATACGGTTCGCTTGATGCCACCATATGATAAGTATCGCCCAGCACGCCGATGCGCGGAAGCTGCAAAATCGATGCCAGAATGGTCGCTTCACTCACCAAATTGATAACATTGGTCTCAAAGCGGCGCAGCGGCTCAATCACTACATCTACATCAAACTTCACTGCGTATTCAGACGCAATTTTAAGAAAATCCACGATCTGGCGCCATGCCTTGGGATGTTCAAAGCCTTCCGGCACATTTCGGGCAAAGCTGCTGCCGAATACGACCACGCGCGCACCCATCTCGGTCGCCCGCGTAAATCCGCGGTCAAGATAGGCTCGAATAACCGCTTCGTCCACATCGGGACCGGTGACCTTTATATCTGCCGGAACCATGCCGTTGCACGCCTCCACACCGATGCGCGATGCGCGTACCTGCGAAAGCGCCAACTGATATCTCTCCTCACTCAACTGACTCAGCCACGCCATTCCAACTTCCAGATAATCAAATCCGGCATCCGCAATGATATCAATATTGCAGGGTTTATCACATATGCCCAATCGAAGCATTGTCCGATCTCCCCTTCTCCGAATTATTTTTTTGTGTATTACTTACCCCAAACGCCGCAGCCTTCATCGCTGTAGCCGATACCCTTGAGAACGTCCTTGAGCGCGGCGACCGCAGCATCGAATGCAGCCACGGGCGTAGGATAGGTGTACTTATGGGTCAGTTCTTCATCCTGCAAACCCTTGAGACCATCGAAAACGGTCAGGTGGGGTTCGAGGGTGAGGATCATCTTGTCGGCCTTCTTGCCCAGCGCATCCAGGATGAAGGGGAAGCCGCCGTCGCCCTTGCCTGCCGGAACAACCGCGCCGTCAGCCAGCAGAGCATCCTTGATATGCATATAAGTGATCCACTTTTCGAGCTTCTTGAATGCATCGATGGGCTTCACGCCGCACTGAATGAAGTTTGCCGGATCAAAGATGCAGCCCATCCTGTCGCCGTAAACCTGCATCAGGTCAACGCAGCGATCATCGGTATCGCCGTAGATGCCCTTTTCGTTTTCATGCAGCAGATAAATGCCTGCATCCTTTGCATCCTCCAGCATCAGACCCAACTGGTCGATGACCTTCTGGCGCCAGTCGGCAGGATTGCCGTCTGCGGGCATGAAGAAGCTGAACATACGGATCTGGCTTGCGCCCAGAATGTTGCAGATTTCCAGACCGCGGCGGAAATAATCGCGATGCTCTGCGAAATCCTTTTCGATGGCGTATTTGCCGTAGGGAGAACCCATAGAGGAGAGCTTGATGCCTGCATCATCCAGCTTGCGGCGGGCCTCAACAGCCTGCTCGTTGGTCAGGCGGGCAACGGAGGTTCCGTCCACGCCGCGCAGCTCGATCAGGGAGATGCCGTTCTTCTTGAGCACTTCGATCTGCTCGAGGACCTGCTTGGAAGCCTCGTCTGCGAATGCGGAAAGCTGATATTTAAACATGGTATTCGTCCTCCTTGAATGTAATAGTCACCTTAGTATAGTATACCCCGACGAGCAAAACTCGTCAACACGGAAATTCCCGATTTATAAACCTTTATTTACAGAAGAGAGAAATTCTCTGCTTTCCCGGCAGCAGCTCATATTTTCTGCCGCGCAGAATCATCACGGCTTTCACGCCTTCGGAAATCGACGCTTCGACATAGCCTTCATTCAAATCAAATGCCGCATAAACCTGTCCCCAGCCGGTAGTGATGCGTCCGGATGCGCGGCGAACTCCGGTCATCAGATCTGGTCGTATTGCCACCTCTCCATAGCCGCCTTCATAGTTTTTGGGGCGGATGCCCAGCAGCCCCGAATAGAAATGCCGCACGCACGCGCCGAACATCGGATGATTATGACTCTGCTTGTCATCATTGAGCGATTCATACAGCGTAGTTGCGCCGCGCGATCTCATAAAATTAAATCCCACTTTCGTACTGTCGCTCGTCAACAGGCGCACCGCCAATTCGCCCAGACCGTTTGCAAACAGCACTTCGATGAGTATATCCGTGCCGAAAATACCAGTATCGAACCGACCGAGCGCCGCATACTTTTCATGAATTTTCTCGATCAGTCCATCATACCGCGGAAGCCTTGCCCATACGGCGAACGCATCCGCACCCTGCACTCCGCCGAAATACTGTCCGCCTTTATAATACTTTTCAAAGAGCGCCGTGCGGCAGTTTCTTGAGATCATTTCAAGGTCATCCGCATTTTCTTCTAAAACGGCAGCGATCTCCTTCATATTCTCAATAGCCTTTATCAAAAAGCAAGTGTTGACGTATTCCTCGGGAAGCACTATCTTTTCCGGTGTCTCCCAGTCACCCAGGCACCAGCCCTTTTCCTCCTCATGCGTCACCAAATGCCCTTCGCTGCGGCTGACCATATACCCGATCCAGCGGCGCATCGGCTGCCACGTCTGCCTGAGCATTTCCTTTTCGCCGTATATCTTATAAAAGTTGTATGGCACAAACACGACCGCGCCGCCCCAGCCGCCCGGACCGCCTCCGCCGCCCATAAACGGCGCAGTGTGCTGAATATGACCGTTATCGGCACATTGACAATCCAGAATATCCCGTATCCACTTGCGGTATGCCTCTTTTGCATCAAGCGAAAGCATGGCAATCTCACTGCACACCTGCCCGTCGCCGGTATAACCCAGCCTCTCTCGGTGCGGACAGTCAGACGGAATGCTCGTGTGGAAGTTGCCCAGCTGCGAACGGATATAAGCCGACCGAATCCAGTTGAGCATTTCGCTGTCCGAATCAAAATCGGACACCACCTCAAGATCGGTATGCACCACTTCCACCTGAAAATCAGACAGTTCCGCGCCGCCCTCTGTCTGCACATCGAAATACCGGAAGCCATGCCACACAAATTCGGGACGCAGCACCTGCTCCTCATCGCTTACTATGAATCGATCCGTCTGAATCTGCTTTTCGCCCGATGCGCAGGTATGTCTGCCGCCGGTGCTGTAAAAATCCAGCTCACCATTTTTCAGTTCTTCGGCAAAGCGCAGCGTGACTATGCTGCCTGTACTGCCCTTTGCCCGAAAGCTGACCCATCCGGTGATATTTTCTCCCACATCAAATATGCGCCGTCCGTCTTTACTGCCGATCTCCTCCGGGGTGATGATTCGAATGATGCGGTCGGTCGGGCAGGTCTGCCTTTCCATTCTTTCGGGTGCAAAATCACTCAGCAGAATCTCCGTTTCAGGCAGAGGCTCCGAAAACATCCTCGTATCCACCGTCTCTCCGATGTACAGATTGCTGCGGATGATCGGATACACAAATGCCTGCTCACTGCCGTCGGTGTAGAAAACGCTCTGCACGCCATCTGAATGCGTGACCGTCAGATCAAACACCGCAGCCAATCGATCCGAAAAAGAGCCTCTTCCCTCTCCGATGCGCTCTGTTTGGCGATACCATCCGTTGCCCACGATGACCTCGATGATATTTTCGCCTTCATGCAGAAAATCGGTCACATCATAGCTCATATACAGCACGCGATGCGCGGTGAATCGATCAAAAATAGGATAGTAGAATTTTGAGGTATCGCGCTTGCAGTAATCGGTCAGCGCAGGCACAAACCTGTCCTCGCTCACACGCCGATCATTGATTTTCAAAACAAAGAATCCCAGACCCGATATATCGATCTGAGCCGAAGCAATATCTTCTATATAAACTGTCTTTTGAAACAGCGGCGTCTCCACTGCCGGATGCGTACATATCCACTTGCCCTGCATGGTTTATCAGCCTCCCTATGAGGAAATTATAGCCTTTTCCCTGCTGCCTGTCAAACAAATACAAAAGGAGCATATCCTCCCGGACATACTCCGAAAACTATGTTATTTAAACACTACTTCTTCCATCGGCGTCTGCGTATATGCCGCAGACGCATCAGCCGGCTCAAGATAAAATCCGCTTTTCCGACTTCCGGTCAGCACAAAATCATATTCCTCACCATACTGCGCATTCCACTCCCAGAAAACACCCAGCGGAACATATTCACCATCCGCCGAAGCAATCTGCAGTCCGAATCCGAACATACCACTGCCGAAATTCTCTGCCGATGCAAGCTCCATTTCAGTAAATTCAAAGCTGATAACTTCATTTTCACTCAGCGGCTGCGTGCGGCTCGGATTTCCCATACATTCCTGCCCGCCCAGCAGCCTTCTGTCCATGCAGTATTCCATGCCGACGGAGTAAACCGCATCGCTTTCAATATGTATTATTATCTTCATCTGCTGCATGGTCTGCACCGTGCTGCTTATCCGGCAGGCTGAAAGCAGCACCGACAGCAGCATGAGCATCCCCACAAAGCTTGTTTTTTTCATATGCTCTCCTATCGCGCTTCAATCACTTTACTGACTTTCTCCTCAAAATCCTCTCCCAAACGAATATCTACGATATCCATATTGCTGAGCGTAACCAATTCATACAGCGCATTATGTTCCGCGCTGTAATAATACAGCACATACGGCGTCCACAGGTTTACATTTTGATCCACGCAGACGAAATATTCTTCCCCTACTCGCAGTATCCGCGCCTGCATGATCCAGTGCTCGGTCTCGGTCTGCTCGATCAGCTCCAGAATATTCTCAAACACGGGCAGCATTTCAACCGCTTCACCGTCGGGTATATCATCTGCATTATCATCGCGATAAATGCTGCGATCGGTCAGATAATTGATTTGCCCCTGTTCATGCTCATAGTGATTCGTAATAAACCGTTCAGCTCCGTCTGCAGAAAATCCTTCGATCTGTCGGGTCTTACCGTTTGCAGAAACGGAATAATACAATCTTTCTTCGGCATACTGCGGACCCGATTTCAGTTCCTGCACGACCACATCGAAATATCCTTCAAAGTCCGCATTCTCCATCTCACGCCTTACATGATCGGTAAAAATCAGGATCAGCACCATCGCAATCAGCAAAACAACCGTGATGATGTGGTTTTTCGGATTATTGTAAGGGTTTTTGCGTGCTTCCTGCGGCTCATTCATGCCGCCGATCTGCACATATTCCCCGATTTCATCGATATCTTCATCAATATCTTCATCAATATCTTCATCAATATCTTC
>CAZYQB010000015.1:14092-15936 GCA_964649595.1 uncultured Oscillospiraceae bacterium
CGATTTCATCGATATCTTCATCAATATCTTCATCAATATCTTCATCAATATCTTCGTTCGTCTCAATCGGCTCAATATCCGCGGTGCCGTTTAGGCTGATCTTATCCTGCGCGGATTCATTCATAATGCTCAGTCCTCCTTTCGGGCATTCACTTCTGCCTCCGACTGATATTCCAGAATATCTCCCGGCTGACACTTGAGCACTTCGCACAGCTTTTCGAGCGTACTGAAGCGCACTGCCCGCGCGCGTCCGTTTTTAAGCGTGGATAGATTCGCCATCGTCACGCCCACTCTCGCCGAAAGCTCGGTCATGCTCATTTTGCGCTTTGCCAGCACGACATCCAGATTTACAATGATCGGCATATGCTTTCCTCCTTGCAGCTTCCTAAATGGTCAGATCGTTTTCCCGCTGAATATCACTTGCCCGATGGATGAGTCTTGCCAGCGATAGCGCAAGGATACTCACGCCTGCACCGAACATCACCAGCGCAAGCGCCAAAATAATCACGCCCGGGTGCATGATTCCGACAGCACTCCAGCCGATCAGTCCCGCCAAAATATAAACGCATTCCAGCGCCGCCATGACAGAAATGCCCCTCATCCAGCGAGCGTTACATTCGGTAAACGCGCAGTCATGACCGATTTCACGAATGACCATCATCAGCATTCCCACCGCCGATGCGCAGGGAACTGCCGCCCCGATACAGTAGGAATAAATCCCTGCCGCGTGCGCAGACATGAGAGGCTCCGCATAAATCATCTCTCTGAGCGCAATGAGCAGAATAGCAAACACTGCCAGTCCTGCCGAAAGAATCAGTCCGCAGGAAAAATACATCAAACCCGTCTTTTTATGCATATTCATTCACCGTTCCTTTCTGATCTCCATTATAGCAGATCATCTATCGTTTGTCAATTCTTTTTTATTGTTTTTCGATACAACACTTACCAATTACTATGAAACCAAGAAAAAAGGCTTGACAGAAGCGCTCCTATCATATATCCTATCCATGAAAACAGTATACTCCTTATCAATTGCATCTTCAGGGCGGGGTGAAATTCCCCACCGGCGGTAAAGCCCGCGAGCCGAAAGGCAGATTCGGTGAAACTCCGAAGCCGACAGTACAGTCTGGATGAAAGAAGAAGCAGCATTCTCTCCTTTTGGGAGAAGATCGTTCTGCCCCTGATGCATATTGCCAGGGGCAGCTTTGTTTTGATACCGATCTTCAAATGGAGGAATGTTTATGAATCACAAGAAAAGTCTCGCCATCCTCATTCGCATCGCCATTTTAGGCGCAGTATCCGCTGTTCTTTTTTACTTTGAAGTACCGATCATTCCGCCCATCTACAAACTCGACCTGAGCGCCGTACCGGCACTGATCGCAGGCTTTGCGATGGGGCCAGGTGCCTCGCTGGGCGTAATGGCGGTAAAAGACCTGATCGGACTGACACACACTACCTCACTGGGCATCGGCGAGCTTGCCGACTTTCTGATGTCCGGCTCAATGACCGCCATCGCCGCGCTGATCTACCAAAAACACCGTACCTTCAAGGGCGCAGTTCTTTCTCTGGGTATCGGCACGCTCACGATGAGTGCCGTGGCAGCGCTTGCCAATTACTTCATCATGATCCCGTTCTATGTACAGGTGATGAATATGTCGCCGGACACCATCCTGATGCTGATCGCAAAGACCGTGCCTGCCGTAGACAGTTTGTGGAAGATGATCCTGCTAGCAGTGGTGCCGTTCAACCTGCTCAAGGGCGTGGTGCTGAGCGTGGTGACGATACTCCTGTACAAGCGCATCTCTCCGCTTCTTAAAAATCTTTAAAGCCTTCATTTTATCTCT